>CALFYC010000176.1 GCA_937952895.1 uncultured Neisseriaceae bacterium | reverse complement strand
ATATACTCTCTACTTTACTTGGTTATCAATTTTTATCTAAGAAACCTAAAATCAAAATAGATTCGGCTTTAAATAATTTTGCTTAAACCAAATTGGCGTTTTTAGATATCAAAAGTTTAATTATTTAATAAATACTCAAAAATTCAGTATAGAATAAATCGTCCATATTTTAATGATAGTAATTATGTTACAATGTCTCATTCATTAAATATTTATTAAACTAGTCAGATGATATTAAGAAAAATAATTGAGAACCATTGGTATAAAAAAAATAACTTTTTTTTGACTATACTTTTATACCCATTCGAAATTATATTTATTTGTATTACCAAAATACGTCACTTTTTCTATAAAAGTGGCATTTTCAAACAAAATAAATTACCAATCCCAGTTATTATCATTGGTAATATTAGCGTTGGTGGTGCTGGCAAAACTCCCTTAACTAAGTATTTAACTCAGGAATTAACTAATCTTGGTTTTAATATAGGAATCATCTTACGTGGTTATAAAGGACAAAATCAAGACGCATATATTGTCAATAAGGACGATAATAGTCAAAAAGTTGGTGATGAAGCGTTAATTTATGCACAAAGTGGTTTTAAAGTTGCAATTGGTAAAAATCGCTATCTTGCTGGTAAAATCCTCTGTGATACATACCCAAATATACAATTAATTTTAGCTGATGATGGATTACAGCATTATGCTTTAAATCGCGATTATGAAATTGCTGTAGTAGATGGAATGCGAATGTTTGGTAACAAACATTGTCTTCCAATGGGGCCACTACGCGAAGAAATTAAACGTCTAAATTCAATTAATGCAATCGTAGTAAATGGAAAACCTCAATCTCAACAACTTATTTTGCAACAATTTAAATCCAAATTACTCATCCAACAAAATATGCTCATTGATAGAATCTATAATCCTATTACAAATGTTTCAGTAACCTCAGAATTTTTTAATAATAAAAATAATGTCGCATTAGCTGCAATTGGGAATCCACAACGCTTTTTTGATTTACTTACACAAATTGGAATAATAACTTCTAAGCATTATAATTTTCCAGATCATTACTATTATAAATTAGACGATATTCCAAAACAAGCAGATACAATCTTAGTAACCGAAAAAGATTATGTCAAACTTGCTCAATTTAATGATGATAGAATATGGGTTGTATTTGTAAAAAGCCAGTTAAATAATTCTTTACTACTTACACAAATACAACAATTAATTTTCAAAAATTAATTATTAAACATTTATTGATTACAAGGATTTATATGCTAGATCATAAACTTCTTGAGATTTTAGTCTGCCCATTATGTAAAGCTAAACTTGATTTAGATAAGAAAAATGATGAACTGATATGTGGCAAATGTAAACTTGCTTATCCTATTGACGATGGAATTCCCGTAATGCTTATTGATTCTGCAAGAAAGATTGATGAATGAATAAATTTAGTGTAATTATACCAGCTAGATTAAATTCTTCACGCCTACCTTATAAAATGACTTTAGATATT
This sequence comes from uncultured Neisseriaceae bacterium, assembly GCA_937952895.1. Lineage (GTDB taxonomy): Bacteria > Pseudomonadota > Gammaproteobacteria > Burkholderiales > UBA11063 > Aquella. The sequence continues at coordinate 2,034 of CALFYC010000176.1, read as the reverse complement.
GGGGGCGAACCTTTAATTGTAAAAACTGCGAAACAAGCACTTAAAAGTAATGCATCAAACGTTGTAGTTGCAACTGATCATGAAGATATTCTAAATGCATGTAAAAAACATAATATTCAAGCAATTTTAACATCTGCTAATCACGCTTCAGGGACTGACCGTTTAGCTGAAGCCACTCAAATATTAAATCTAAACCCACACGAAACTATTATTAATGTTCAGGGCGATGAACCTTTAATTGATCCAAATTTAATTAATGAATTAGCTTTATTTATCCAAAAACAACAAACTGAAATTGCAACCATTGCACACCCTATTTATTTAGAAGATGAGATATTTAACCCAAACGTTGTAAAAGTAGTTTTAGATAATTCAAATCATGCCATGTACTTTTCTCGTGCAGCTATTCCATTTTATCGTAATGGCTATATTGAACGTTCAAACTTTCAATTACCTCCAGATTTAAAAATTTTAAGACATATTGGGATTTACGCTTACAGTGTTAATTTTTTAAATAACTATAATAAGCTTGCTCCATGTAAACTAGAACAAACTGAAAGCTTAGAACAATTGCGTGCAATGTATTATGGTTATAAAATATCTGTTTTAATTACTAATTCCTCACCTGAAGCTGGAGTTGATACTCCAGAAGATTTGGTCCGGGTGAGAATGACACTTAACAAAAAGCAATAAGGAACTTTGAGTGAATATTATTGATTTAACTAATGTTCTTAGTATAATTGAAGTAAAAGGCATTGATAGTGCAAAATTTCTTCAAGGCCAACTAACCAATGATATTAATCAACTAGACCAAAAGACATTTCAATTTTCTGCACACTTGAATAATAAAGGACGTATGTTAGCTAGTTTTATTATTTCTAAAGCTAATCATGAAACCTATTATTTAATTACTAGTTCTGAAATTATTGACAAGATTATTCCACGTTTAAAAATGTTTGTATTACGTTCTAAAGTTGAAATTCAAACTCCGATATTACATATAAATTTTGGTGAAACTGTGCCAAATGCATTATTAAATATTGCTCTAAAAGATAGTAGAAGCAATATATCTATAACGCATGAAACTATTACTCAAAATCAAGACACTCAGATTTGGAAATACTTTTTAATCGAAAATGGCATTCCATTTATTTATCCGGATACTTATGAAGAATTTACTCCACAGCAAATAAATTATGATTTATTTGATGGGGTAAATTTTAAAAAAGGTTGTTATACTGGACAAGAAATTGTAGCTAGAACGCATTATCTAGGTAAAGTAAAACGTCGCATGTATAAATTTAGAAGTAATACAAAACCTATCATTGGACAAATAATTACTAGTCCAAAACTTGACAATCAAGAGGTTGGTTTTGTAGTTGATACAATTAAGCACCAAGAAACTTATGTTGGACTTGCTTCTATTCAAACGGACTGCACTGATAATGTATTTCTAAAAGATACCCATTCAAAATTAGAAACTCAACCAATAAATTATTAGGATAATAAATAAATATGGCAAAATTATTTTTTCGCTATTCAGCAATGGATGCAGGCAAAACCCTTGATTTATTAAAGGTGTCTTATAATTATAATGACCGTGGACAAAATACTTTAATTATTGCATCTAATATAGATAAAAGAGCTGGAGACAATAAAGTTAAATCTCGAATTGGGATTGATAAAGAAGCTATCTCAGTTGATGTTAAAGACAATATCTATAGTTTAGTAGAAAATATTATTAAAACCCAAAAAATTGCATGTATTTTAATTGATGAAATTCATTTTTTTAGTATAGAGCAAATTAAGCAAATTTCAGATATCGTAGATTATTTAGAAATTCCTGTAATTTGTTACGGATTACGCACTGACTATTGCGGTAGGCCATTTGAAACCGCAACCTACTTATTAGCAATTGCTGATACTATTGAAGAATTAAAAACCATTTGTCATTGTGGATCAAAAGCTACGTTTAATATGCTAATACGTAATGGCAAAGTTATTAAAGATGGTGAAGCAATTATTGTTGATGAT
>CALFYC010000175.1 GCA_937952895.1 uncultured Neisseriaceae bacterium | reverse complement strand
TTAACATTTTAGCAATAATTTCATCCATATGGGCATTTTTTATTATCGCGATTTCTTATCCCGAATTCGCGTTTTTAGATTACGATTTAGAATAATGAAACAAACAGTAAATTAAAAATACTTTTTATAACTTAAACTTATCATGTAATTTATGTAATATTAAAGAGTTACCTTCCGAATCCAGAATAACTGCCATTTTACATACTGGAGTTATAACGGCTTCCATTTTAAATTCAACATGTTTAGCCTTTAGTGCTGCCATTAAATCATCTAAATTATCAACTTCAAAAGCAACTGTTCCACCTGCTACTGAACTTGGTAATGTATCTTTCGACAAAGTAGTTATAGCAAAACAACCTTCATTTGGTAAATCATATTCAACCCATTCACCATTAGCAAAAACTGAACCTAGTTTTAACTTTAAAACTTCTTCATAAAATTTACGAGCTCTTTGCATATCTGTTACTGGATAAATTGTAAAAGCAATTTTTCTAATCATAGTAAGCCTTTCCTATTTTATAACTAATCTTTGACATCATAAATAATATTATCAATCAAACGAGTTTTACCTATAAAAATAGCTGTAGCAATAATTATCTTTCCTTTAACTATACTTAATGGCTGAAGTTTTGTATAATCAACAATTTGTAAATAATCTAATTTTGCTATTTTACATGCATTTAGGAACAATAAACCTTTTTCAAGAAGTTTTGCCACATCAAATTCACCGGCTTGAATATTTTCAACTATGTATTTTAATAAGTTAGGCACAATTATTGCTTCCTCATATTCAGCTGAAGATAAATATGCATTTCTAGAACTAAGAGCTAGACCATTTTCATTTCTAACTGTATCACAACCAATAACTTCAATCGGAATATTTAAATCATGAACTAGAGTTTCAACAATTCTTAATTGTTGTATATCTTTGCGCCCTAAAAATACTTTATGCGGTGATACTATATTAAATAATTTGGTAAGAACAGTACAAACTCCATCAAAATGACCAATTCTCGACTTCCCACATAAATGGTTGGATAATTCTGAAACGATAACCTTAATTGGTATTGTTCCATTAGGATATATTTCAGAAACACTTGGTGCAAATATTACATCCACAGGTACAGTTGAACAGAGTATATGATCTCTATCCAAATCACGCGGATAATTACTTAAATCCTCATTAATTCCAAATTGCAGTGGATTTACAAAAATACTCACAACAACTATATCACATTGTTTTCTGGCCTCTTGCATAAGCATTAAATGTCCATCATGCAAATATCCCATTGTAGGAACAAATCCTATTGATTTTTCATCATATTTTTGAGTATTAATGAATTCTCTAAGTGCTGCAATCTCGTTAATTAATACCATACTAACCGACTATCTATTTTTATTAATACGCATGTGATGAATCTGGAAAACTACCATCTACAACCTCAGCAGAAAATTTCTTTAATCCAGATACAAAATATTCATGAGCATTAGCATATTGTTTTACAAATCTTAACTTATTATTTGGATCAAACCCCAATAAATCATAAAATAACAAGACTTGCCCATCACATCCAGACCCAGCTCCAATGCCAATGCTTGGAATTGAAATTTGCTCTGTAATCATTTTAGCTAATTCTGCAGGTATACATTCAAGAACAATAGCATGAACACCAATTTGTTCTAGCTTTTTAGCAAATCCAATAATTTTATCAGCAACTTCTTTTTGATTACCTTGAACTTTATATCCACCAAATAGATTAACAGACTGTGGAGTCAAACCTATATGTCCAATCACTGGAATTTGCGCTTCAATTAATGCCTGAATATGTGCAAACGTTGATATATTATTAACTTCGACTTTTACTGCATGAGCATTAGTCTCTTGAATAATGCGTCCAGCATTTCTGACTGTTTCATCTGGCGCTATATGGTAACTTAAATAAGGCATGTCTGCAATAATAAATGTATTAGGCGCTCCATTTTTGACAGCATTTGTATGATATATAATATGGTCAATACTAACCGCCAAAGTATTATTATTGCCAGCAAAAGTAATACCTAATGAATCACCAACTAAAATAGTATCAATACCCGCATCTTCAACTAATTTTGCAGAAAAATAATCATAGGTGCTCACCATAGTAATTTTTCTTTGTGCTTGTTTAAATTTATTAAAATCATTTATAGTAAACATTTCATTCTCCAAGTTGCAGTGTGTTTAACAATACTTTATGTAAATCTGGCGCTAAAAATAACTCACCCAAATTTTTTGATAGAGATTGATAAATATCCCTATCAACTCCATCTAATTCTTGAATATGCTGATTTAAAATTGCATAATCTTGTCGAATAAGTGGTCCCGTTATTATATCCTTAAGATTAGAATTATTTTTTATGTTATTCATCACAACTTTAGATAAGTTTAATAGTATAGAAGAAGTGTTTACTTCTTTATCCTTTAAAGAACTACTAAATAACTTGTTTGCAAATGCATATAAGCTAATATATAAACTTGTCATCGCAACACAAGCTATATGATAATTCATCTTATTGGTTGATTTCAAAGTAATAAATTTATTTTGCGTGATATTTAATAATTTGTGAATTTCTTTTAATGCTAGATCGTCGCCCTCAATTGCAAAAACCACATCTTTAAACAAATCAAGATTCATTGTTTTATTTGAGATTGAAATAATCGGGTGAATACTTCCTTTAATAACTCCTTTAACTTCACTTACAAAAATATCTGATGAAATAGCACCACTACAATGAAATATAAATTTATTTACTAGTAATTTATGATCAATTTGTTCCCAGATTTTTTTGATATCATCATCTTTTGTAGTAATAAAAATGATTGAACTAGATTTTACCAAATCAGTAATATTTGAAAAATAATTACATTTAACTATTTTTAATGTTTCATCTAGAGCATCCGAATTGCAGCTAAAAAACCCACCAACTCTAATACCTTTAGATTTGAAATAGCGGGCTAAAACCGTCCCAGCCTTACTTGCCCCAATAAACCCAACTTCTAACAAAACTCACCTTAATTTATATATTATTATATAGCACGAGTATAGCATAAATTTAATAAAACCTAATGTTTAACAATTAAAACAGTCATAAAAATCTACAGATAAAACCCAAATTATTGAAAGACAATACAATTTAGATTTGCCATTTTCTTTACCAATTAAGGATTATAGGGTATTATTTATTCATCATCACTACTATTAACTGTTTCATCGTTGATCCCCCAAGATTCCTTTTTTACTATAAAATACCCATGTGATGGCGTATTTGTTATAACACTATTGTTGGGGAATTGAGAATATACTTTTGGGCAATGGTGTAGGCCATTATTATCATATAAAGCAGACTCAGTATGATTATTATAGTCTGTTATAAATACATATCCGATAGTCTGCTTATCATTAGTTGTATAATCTATATCAACTGATTCTCCAGGGTTTATTATACATGGGCCGTTTTTTACTTTTCCATTATCAAGCTTACTACTTTTACTACATTGAGATGACTCAATATGAAAATTTATAATATTATTATACCATATTAATGAGTAACTTAAGTGAAAATTTCAATATTATAGTTGACTATCTCTAAGTTTATTCAAAATTAATATTCACATAAATCATTGCGTATAGAATAACGTTATCAATCTTTATAAGATTATAAAGTATTTACCCTAAAAATTTATCCTAAACTTATTATTGATAAAAAATATTCAAGTTAATATAATCATAACTTTAATGAAAACCTAACCTTTTAATTTAATTTTATTAAGTAGATATCGAATGATAAAAATAAACTCTTCTTTGATAACTCTGGGCATTTTATGTAGTACATTATTTTTTAATCAAGCATTTGCAAATTGTCATGGACACTTTCAAAATAACTCTAATGAATCATGGACAATAAGCTTTGATAATAAATCTAGTGAAGGAGAAAGAGGAAATGTCTACTTTAGACTGGAGTCTGGGCAATATTGTGATGAATCACATCTTAAAAACGGACCATGTTCTATTTCACCAGGAGAAGAATTAGAGGTTGATTATACTGAAACAAATGGTAATATAGATGGAACTATTTTTATAACAGACTCCCATGGAACCACAAAATCTTGGAATTATAGTGATGCAGATTTAAGTAGTACAGATAAATGTATGGAGATACACCATAGTGGCTCTGATGATTTAGGCGCAATTATATTAAATTCCCCATCTGATGGAGGAGCTTTATTTAAAGATGCTTCTTGGTAATATTAGATATACCAGAATATAATAAGTTACCAGGATGTCGTTAACAAAAATATCTTTTTGATATACTTATTTTATTACGTTTAGCAAATTTTGTTATATGCTATATAAATGGCGGAGAGAGGGGGATTCGAACCCCCGATACGTTGCCGTATGCTACCTTTCCAAGGTAGTGCAATCGACCATTCTGCCATCTCTCCTTAATTCTATTTAAGCTGTGATAATTGTGAATTCAATTTTGCTATTATATCAGATAATTCAGCTAGTTTAGCAATGTCTCGTTCAACTAAATTTTTTGGAGCACGCTCTATAAAAGCAGGATTATCTAATTTTACTTTTATTTTTTCAAGCTCTTTAGTATTTTTCTCAATCTCACGATTTAATCTTGATTTTTCAACTTCAAAATCTATTTCAACCTCAAGCATTAAACTCAAGGCTCCGACTAGTGCAATTGGCGCTAAAGTTGATTCAACTTTCTCAACAATTTTAATTTCACTAACCTTAGCTAAACTTTTAATATATGGTAATAATTCATCAATTTTTCTATCATTTACCCCACTTATTATCAATGGCGTTTTTTGTGCAGGATTTAAATTCATCTCGGCTCTTAAATTACGAATACTACCAACAATATCCTTTAAAAAAGCGACTTCTTGATTAATTAACTCTTGATCACGACTAAATTCTGAAATTGTTTCCGGGTACTTAGCCAACATAATTGTTTCTGAATCAGCATTTTTATTTAAATGCTTGACCCCATGCCATAATTCTTCAGTAATAAATGGCATGATTGGATGAAGTAAGCGTAATATTTGATCTAAAACTTTAACTAAAGTTACCGCAGTTGCTGCTCTTACCGTTTTATCTTCACCCTGTAAATTTACTTTAGCTAATTCCAAATACCAATCACAAAACTCATTCCATACAAATTCGTATAATTTTTGTGCAAGTAAGTCAAAACGATAAGTTTTATATGCAAAACCTGTGTCATTAATCAGATTTTGTAATGATATTAAAATCCATTTATCAATTAAGCCTAAATCTTTTAGATATATATCTTGATTTAGTAAATCTTTATGATTTTCTAAATTCATTAACACAAAACGTGTTGCATTCCAAAGCTTGTTACAGAAATTTTTTGATCCTTCGATACGTTTCACATCAAACCGAATTTCTCTCCCCTGGGTTGCAAGAGCTGCGAAAGTAAAACGTAGTGCATCAGCACCAAAAGCTTGGAACCCATCTGGATAATCTTTACGTGTTTGGTTAGCTATAGTATCTGATAATTTCGGATTCATTAAATGTCTAGTGCGTTTAGTGACTAAAGTTTCAATATCAATGCCATCCACTAAATCTAAAGGGTCAATAATGTTACCCTTAGATTTAGACATTTTATTACCTTGCGCATCTTGAATCAACCCAGTTACACATACTTCTTTAAACGGAACTTCTCCAGTAAATTCACAAGTAAACATGATCATTCTAGCAACCCAAAAGAAGATAATATCAAAACCGGTTACTAAAACATTTGAAGGTAAAAAATGTTCTAATTCTTTGGTTTTTTGCGGCCACCCTAAGGTTGAAAAGCTCCACAATGCTGAACTAAACCAAGTATCTAATACATCATCATCTTGTTTTAAATTATTAGTCCCCGCCTGCTTTACCGCTTCTTCAAAACTCTCAGCAACATAGTATTTACCGTTTTCATCATAATATGCCGGAATTCGATGTCCCCACCATAATTGACGAGAAATACACCAATCTTGTATATTGTTGAGCCATTGGTTATAAGTAGCAGTCCAATTTTCTGGAACAAATTTAGTTTCCCCAGTTTCAACAATCTTAAGAGCATTTTTTGCAAGACCATCCATGGACACAAACCATTGATCAGTTAACATCGGTTCAATAACAACATTAGTTCTATCGCCTCTTGGCACCATTAATTTATGTGGTTTAGTATCAACTAAAAGGGACAATTTTTCAAGATCAGCAATTATCTGCTTACGTGCCGCAAAGCGCTCTAAACCTTTGTATTTGTCAGGAGCAAACTCATTAATATAACCTTCAAGATTCATAATACTAATCATTGGAAGATTATGTCGTTTAGCAACTTCATAATCATTAAAATCATGTGCTGGAGTAATTTTTACACAACCAGTTCCAAACTCAATATCCACATATTCATCAGCAACAATTGGAATCTCACGATCAGTTAACGGCAATAATGCAAATTTACCAATTAAATGAGAATGTCTTCCATCATTAGGATTTACCGCAATGGCAACATCACCAAGCATAGTCTCTGGTCGAGTAGTTGCAATTACAATTGATTCATTACTATCTTTAATTGGGTAACGAATATGCCATAAACTACCATTTTCTTCAGTTGACATAACTTCTAAATCAGAAACTGCAGTTTTTAATTTCACATCCCAATTAACTAGACGCTTACCCCTATAAATTAAACCTTTTTTAAATAAATCAATAAAAACTTTATTTACTGCAAGACATAATTCTTTATCCATAGTAAAGCGTTCACGTGTCCAATCACATGAAGCACCTAAACGGCGCATTTGATTAGTAATTGTATTTCCAGATATTTCTTTCCATTGCCAAACACGCTCAATAAACTCTTCTCGAGTTAAGTCATACCGCGATTTACCTGTTGCTTCAAGTTCACGTTCAACTACAATTTGTGTAGCAATTCCAGCATGATCAGTCCCAGCTTGCCATAAAGTATTAAATCCCCTCATCCTATGATAGCGAATTAATGAATCTTGTAAGGTATGTTGAAATCCGTGCCCCATATGTAAAGTTCCTGTAACGTTAGGGGGTGGTAATTGAATACAATAATTTGGAGCCCCATCTTTAAAATTGGGTTTAAAATAGCCTGAATTTTCCCAAACTTGATACCATTTATTTTCTAATTCTTTGGGATCATAATTTTTTGCTAATTCCATTTTTTATTTCTCTATATTTTATTATTTTGATGTATACATAAAGTTCGGAATTATATCATGGTTTTAGAATATCAAGAGCCTTTGAAACATCTTACATATAAATGTTTTTTCTAACTTTATTACTTTCATTTATAAATCAATTGTTCCAGGTATTTCATATTCATATATACAGGAAATATTCTGAATAAGAACTAGTATTGATTTTTTTCATTTTCTATTTTAATTTAAAATTTTAATATTAAAATTTCTCCAAAAATATTGAAAAATATGATATAATAGAATAACTACACAAAAATCTAATTGTTGTTTTATAAAGTTAATAATTATTAAATAAATTCGGGAATTAAAGAGTAAAATGAAAAGAAATATTAATGTGTCTTGTAAAAACATGAATTATTTTATTTATAATTTTTTTAAACGATTTAAAATTATATCAATATTACTTATATCCATAATTTGTATGAAAAGTGCTTTAGCTGAAAATAGTGTTCCAACATCAGCAATACCTTTATCTATGTGTGATGATGATAAATACTATTGTATAGATATTAGTGGTTCTGTATTAAAACATAAGGTTTCTGCAAAATTTGATTCAGGTGCATCAACTTTTATAATTCCAAAAGCTTGCTTAACTAACTATACCGTAATTAAAGCTAACACTATAGATGAATGGGGAGATCCTGCAGATATTGTTCAAGGTGATATTACACTTACATCTAGCGATGGAAAAACAAAATATACCAATTCCAATTTTCAATTTTTTGCTACAAATGAAGCAACTTGTGATGAAAATTCTTTTATTAATTTTGGAACCGCAATGGATTTATTTTTTACTCCAGATCAAAATTACTGTGTTAATAGTTTTTTTAGCACATACCCATATCCTAAAACCGAAACTAATTCAGCCTATGGATTCAAAATATTCGCTCAAAACTCTAAAACTCATACACCATATATTACCATTGGTAATATCACTTCATCTGAGTATGCACCATATGAGATAACCAGTTTTAATCCAGCCACCCCACAAAATTGTGGCGGCAAGGAGAATGTTAAATCTTTTGTAAACTCACAAAACAAAGGTTGGAGTCATGCAGTTATTCCAAACATTTCCATAAGCATTGGCACAGGTGATACTAGGATAAATTTAACTAATTTTAATGCGATGGTTGATACTGGAGGTGGAATGGCCATAATTAGTGATGATAATTTATCTTCATTACAAAATATGTTTTTACAATCTGGGCTTGGATTTCCGTGTACACAAGAAACAGTTTGGCTAAATAACTGCACATGTTTAATTCCTAACCAGACAGTTCAATTTACGTGGAATAATAAAGGATCTCAATCAAATTTTTCATACAGCTATTTATCTACTTATACAGGACAGGGACAAATTACAGACCTTGCTGTATGCCCCACATGGACTGAAAATTCAGAAAATCCATATATAATACCTACAGGAATTAATCCTGGTTTTGAGTTATTTAATGCAGCTAAATCAGTAATGATGGATTTTAAAAACGGTCAAATTGCAATTTCAGCAGATAAAGAATAATATTTTTTAACGCGAATTCGGGATAAGAAATAGCGATAATAAAAAATGCCCATATAGATGAAAATCTTGCTAAAATGTTAG
>CALFYC010000174.1 GCA_937952895.1 uncultured Neisseriaceae bacterium | reverse complement strand
ATGAATTTATATTCAATAATGTTGTTTTTGAAATTTCTTTTTAGAAAACTTCTAGCAGCAGATGCTTTTCTTTGTACTGTGGTATTTTTTAACATAACTTTGGGTTTTATTTCTATAACCTCCATTATACCTCCTGCCTTTAGTACAACTATATCTGGTTTGTATGTTCTTTTTTTGCCACCATCATCAATGTATGGAATTGTAAATGGTTCAACAACATAATTTATTACAGAATTATCTTCTTCTAATTTTAAAAAATAGGCATACTCATATCCAGACCTATATGTAAAACTGCTTTTGTTTTTCTTCGAAATAAATATCCCAGTTCTGTATTTGTACATATTTGTATCTTTATTTAGGGTATTAAAGTAAACATGAGTTCCACCCTTCTTCATAAAATTACACCTCTATATATTCTGCATCTACAGCTTTCATCATTTTTACTTCTTGTGCTAATGATAATATTTTAGATTTTAATTCGGCCATCTTATGAGAGCTTGAAGAACCACTAACAACCTCAGATATAACTTTCATCTTTTCTTTTCTGGTCGCCATTAAGGATTCTAAAACTTTCATTCTATTTCTTTTTATTCTATCTTTTAAATCAAATGCCTTTGATATTTCCTGATTTTCTATTACAGTTCCAGTATTATCAATACCCACCACAACGTCCTGCATTAATGTTGGATGATTTTCTGCCAAATACTTGGTTATTCTCATTTCGTATATATTAAATTCTGCTAATTCAGAAACCATATGTAGCTCTGTTATATTTGCAGGATTAACATTAAACTCTTCAATATATTGCTCTGTCCAATAATGTACAAGTTGTGCTTCAACTAGACAATTATGAGTTATAATTCCATTTGCAATATATGTTGGATGCTTATCTATATTCATGCTATATACCATACCCTCATAATGCCTTCTGGATATTTTTATTGGTTTATATACACTGGGTGATGTATTTCTAAGTTTATCATTTTCATTCTCAACCACTATAACGTCCATAATATCGCTTACTAGATTGCAAGCATGTATTTCAAAAGCTTTTGTCATGCTAAATTCTGCACGCTTATCTATTTGTGTGGTTTTGTCTATAAATGGAAATTCATATCTTAACCCAATTGATCTTAGAATTAAATCGTATTCACATATAGGCTTTTGAAGATTCCTAAAATGACAATCTAGTTGGTCCTGAGTCACCCATCTATATAGTCCATCATATTTTGATTGTTTTCTAGAATTGGTCACAAAACATGCTTTTGGAATGCCGAATTTACAAGAAAAATATTCTTCCGCAAGTAATGCTTCAGTATTTGTATTGAAGTAGCCCAAAATCCAAGCCTTATCGGCTTCTTCCGACCTCATTCTTGCCATTAGCCCTGAGTGAATCTTGCCTTTCTCTGAAATTCTATACAGTAGTGTTTTCCCAATTCTAAATTTGCCATCCTTTTCCATCATATAAACAATAAATTTATCTAGTGCGTTGTTATTAAATTTTGCTAAACAAATATGGTTATCTGTACACTCGTGAGACTTGCTATCTGTTTCAATCTTGATTAGATCTCCAGAATAATGCCTTGCCCCTAATTTAAATTTAGAGCCAGACCATTTTATTCTTCTTGTGCCACCACCTCCTGGCGCAGCACCAAAATTTACCAATAAATCATTCGATTCATCTAAATCTTCTATTGCAACATAGCCTCTATTCGATGTTAGCACCATTGTTCCAGGGGGCTGGCATGGCTTTGCTATTGGTGGTTTGCCTATAGCTATATATGGACAAGAATTTTTAAATGGACATGCGTCTCCAGTGCACCTAATCGGTATTGCAGAGTTTATACCAGTAGACTGTCTTTTTATTGCTTGAGAAACAGCTTTAACTTCCTCTTCCGTGAAGTGCATTTGTGCATATGTTTCTTCGTTTAGTTGTAAAGCTTTTAAATAATTATCTTTTGTTATTGTTCCATTATCTCGTATTTGTATTCCAGTAACACCAATATATGTTGCTGGTGACTTATTTTGATTTGTGACAATAGTAACTTCCTGTTGTTCTTTTATTGCATTTTGTGCATTTTCTCTAAGCATGTTTGCTTTTTCAAAAATCTCAAGAACATTCTTATTCATTTGCATATCCATTTCCCGTATTGTATTTATTTTGGAATAGTGTATTCTTTGTTGGTAGAATCATAACATAGGAGACCGCTTTATGAAACATGTAGCATTATTACATGGTTTAGGTAGTCATGGTATAACAATGAGCTTTCTTAAGGCTTATATTAATATTTTTTCAGACTACCAGACACATGTTTTTTCATATTATTCTATAACTTCCGATATATATCAAATATTGGATTATTTAGAAGGTTTATTTAATTCTAATTTTTCTTATCATGACGATATTTGCATAATTGGACATTCGCTGGGAGGAGTATTAGCAGCAAAGCTAGCGTCATCAAAGCGGATATATTGTAAAGTATCACAAATAATAACATTAGGATCTCCTCATTCTGGGGCAATTCTTGCAAATAAAATTTCTACAAAAATACCTTTCATAACTAAAATTTTCCCTATAGTTGAAGAACTGTCTTATGGGTCTGCATTGCTTAAATATAATATTATTGAAAAATGCAAAGTTGGTGTAATTGTCGGCAATAAGCACAAATCTTATTGGAACCCACTCATTATATTAGGAAGAATGATTTTAGGCGACAACTTTATTCATGATGGAGTTGTTAGGTTGTCAGAAAATGAAAATAACACACTTTGCATCTCAGATTATGCTTGCCTTCATGTTGATCATGTTAATCTACTTTGGAGTTCAAAAGTTGCCAGTATGTGTTTAAATTTTATAGAACATAATAAATTTTAGTTATAAAAAAAGCGGCAAATTGCCGCTTTCTATTTTGTTTTATTAGTATGTTACTCTCTGTATTATCCAATCTCTAATTGATATATTAGGTGATATTTCAAAACTTAAGAATGCGAACACTGAATCGTTAGTAATTCTATCTACAAATGGTCCACTAGCACCTATATGTAACCATGCATCTATATCAGAAGAATATTCTTTCCAGAAGTTGTATCCATCTGTCAATACATTTTGATATGTCAAACCCTGTCCCAAATATGTGATTAACATAACTGCATTTATATAAGCCTTGATCTCATCAAATATTTTACATCTTGCTGCATATCTTTCATTAAGAGCTTTTGCTAAGTAATAAGTTTGAGATAAGTCCCATGTTTCATCTGAAATTATATAATCTTGGCTTTCATTTCCATTTAAGTCAAAATAGCATAATTTTTCAGTTCTTCTTGTTACTAAATTAAATCCGTTAGTTTCAAATTCAAATTTAATTTTAGCTATTTCGGCATCCTCATATTTATAAAGAGCATATACTGGTCTCCCATTTGCTGCCATTAATATTGTTTTATTTAAAACATATCCGTCTTTAAGGTGTCTTCTGAAATCTATTTTATTTGGAGGCAGATCTATAAATCTATCATCAACATACTCAGTAACTTTTAATTGTTTTGAGTTGTTGTAATACTGAAGAGCAGCCTCGTAAGTCGCTATTCTGTTTGCATCTGACATGTATGCATCAAAAAGACTAGTTTCTAATCTTTGCCAGTTTTCATCTATTGGATCTGCTTCGTTGATAACTTCTTTTGTGTACGCAGGCCAATCTCCTGGAAGATTGGCTGGATTATATACATATTGGTATGTTAAAAAATCTATATACATGTTAGTTCCTTATTTTTAATAATTTATTGTTCGTGGTTTGAATGATTCGTAGTATATCCAATCAAGCTCTATTGTTCTTGGTGTAGCGCCAGCAAACTTGTTTATTCCAAACATTATGCCAACTTCGCGTGAAGCACCAGATGGTATGTTTGTTGGTATGGCAGCTCCCATAGATGCTCCATTTATAAAATATGTTGCATATAATAACCCTGAGATCCTTGAAACCCTTACTCGTGCAGTGGTGTCAGTATTTGCAGAAATTGCAATGTTGTGGTATGTGGTTCCACTGCTGTTTGATCTTGTATTTGCTGTTGCATTGCCACTGGTATGACCAATAGATATATACGCTCCATCTGTTGGTATGCCACCAAATGCACTATCGCCAAATCCCATATTTACCAAAAATTGTTGTGTTGAGTCTGGCAAGATTGGTATTCTAAAATTAAATCCAACCTCTTCGTATCCCCCTTCTGGAATATTTGCAAAATTAATACTTGATAAACTGCCAGATGCCGCCCCAGCAGCACCGCCACTATTTGTTCCAGTTGAGAATACAATCACACCATTTCTAATATCTCCACTACTTAATGCTGGAGCAATACTTGTAGTTGCACCAAAACCAGATACGGTTCTTAATAGATATGGAGAAATTACAGTTGCAGAATATGTTATAAAATCCTCAAATATTCCGCTTTTTTGATTTAATGGGCCTTTTGCGTATGGCGCATCAAATAATATTTGGCCAGCAGAATTTGTTATAGACATTCCAGTTACACCAGATGCTAAAGATGCATTTTGCAATATACCACCAAAACTTTGCACAACCTCACCATTTGCAAATGTTTCATTTCCTATTTGTGATAAGTTGGTTGTCAATCGTGCATTAGCTAATGTTCCAGAACTTATATTGCTAGCATTGGTAGTGTCTGCGTTTGCTACATTAGAAAGACCTACGGCTGATTTGTCTAGTGTAGCCCAAGTATTATCTCCTCTGCGATACTGTGAAACCGTTCCTGCAGCAATAAAGTTCTGCTTGCCATTAAAGGTGTTCCAATCTGTGGATGTTAAATATCCATCAACAAGTGCAGTAGCGGCACCAAGTTTTGTTTTAATTGTAGCTTGCGTTTCATCACCAGTATTGGTTCCAGATATAGCTCCAAGTTTAGATTTTTCAGCAGTAGTAAAATCATTTATAGAAAGACCAGCTAATGTTCCATTACCAAGAGGTATTGTTGCATCAGTACCAGTATCTGAAACTATTGTTGCAGAAGTTGCATTTTGTGTTGTTGTTAAGTTTGTAACACCACTTACAGTTAAGTCGCCACCACCTAGTATTGTTGAACCATTAATAGTTTTAATATTTGTTGCACTTACTAATGTTGCTTGTTTTCCATTCAGAGCTGTCTGCGTAGCTGTGCTTATTGGCTTATTTGCATCACTTGTATTGTCTACGTTTGCTAATCCAACGGCAGACTTGTCCAGAATTTGCCATGTTTTGTCTCCTCTCCAGTATTGATTTGTTGCGCCGCTTGCTATTGATCCTTCTTTTGTATTCAGAGCTGTCTGGATTGCAGTGCTTATAGGTTTATTAATATCTGAAGTATTATCTACATTTGCTAAACCAACTGATGTCTTATCTAATGTCTGCCAAGATTTATCTCCTCGTAAGTATTGACTATTCAAACCAGATGAAATATTTGGCTCCTTACTATCAAGTGCTGCTTGTAGTCCTGTTGTGTTGCTAATTATATGCACATGGCCAATATCAGATTTTCCATTTAATGCTGTTTGAGTTGCTGTAGATACAGGCTTGTTTAAATCACTTGTATTATCTACGTTGTTTAAACCCACTGATGATTTTGATAAGCCAGTTATTGTTGAAACATCCTGAGTTCCAGTGTGATTTGATCTATCAAGTACGCTGCTTAATACAAATGTATCTAGTTTTGCTTTATCACTTGATGACATAAATCCACTTACTGTAGTTGTGGCATTAGTGTGCGTATGGGACACGTCTGCCTTGTCTGCTAGGTATGCATCAATTTCTGTTTTTCTATAGTATCTAATGTCACCTCTTGTATCATTGTGATATTGACCATGACTATCTACATTTAAATCAGCAAGATCATTATGACTTATGGCCGTAGAAGGTATAGCAGATGTTCCAGTTTCAAATAATTTTGAAAACATTGGTCTTATGTCAATAATATCTGAAATGATTGATGCATTTTTTTGTACAACTATTCCAGCCAATCTTATTATTTGTGCCTTGATTGATGATGGCGCTTCTGGCATTGGTGCTTTTTGTGCATCTTCAAGTGTTGGCCATTCGGATGTTGCTGTTAAGTAATACAAATTGCCTTCTGCTGTTACAAAAACTAAGTCTTTTTTGAAAAACCCTGTTGTCATTGGAACAAGTGCAGATCCAGGAGCTTGCGATCTGTCGTTGATATTGACATTATCTATAATATTTGGATTTGATGCATTTATAAGAAAACCTAAAGAGCTTCCATATAATTTAGTAAATGTAGTTATATCGCCAATATTAATCTCATTAAATTGTGCCCATGCTCTACCGCTTGCCATATTTATAGATAATTGATTTGGTGACGGTAATGCTGATATATTGCATCCATATTCTACATTTGCGCCAACTACATTTCTAACCCATTGATTTATCCAATAGTTGGCATTTTCTCCATTTCCGTGAATATTACTAAAGCCAGTTATTAATGTGTTTCCAGCAGCTGTATTAATGTATCCAAGTGCTATGATTTCTGGCCCAAGCTGTGAAGAAGAAACCACAATATCGCCATTATAATCTATTCCTATAAAATTATTGCCATTAAATTGGCATGAATCATTAATACTTGGCCATTCTACTTTTACTATTTCATTTGCTGTATTTTTTGCATAACCATCGCCAGCTGAAATCGTAAAAGACACACCCCCAGAAGGTGTTATTTCGCCACCATTAATATGAACGGCACCAGATGTATCACTAACATAATCCTTAATTAAAACTCCAGGCAGTGGTGTCAATTGTATTGTCCCATCGTTATCATCATAATCTGATGTTATGAGTGTTCCATTTTCCAACATCTCCGCAACTGTATCTTGTATTTGCTCTTTGCTTGTGCTGCCAGATCCCCCAGATGTTATATCTCCTAAAACGCCAGTATAATAAGTTTCAAATGCTACATTGTCATTGGTGGTTAAATCTTGAAATGACACACCAAGAGCAAGCATTCTTAGTTCTGATGACGACAACAATGACACATCTATTGGTGTTGATACTGTATTGTTTATTGTGATTGTATTGCCATAAACATTACATACATAATATGTCTTTGTTGCAATAAAATTAAAAATTGCCATGAATTATTATTCCTAATTATTTTAATTGTTTACCAGCTTGAAGATCTGCTAATGTCAACCCTCCAGCGTACTGAAAATGAGCCATTTCTTTTAATGATCCAGTCCAGTCACCAGCCCATTGAAGGCCAGCTAATTTTCCAAGAACACCTATTCTAGCCCATAATTTCCCATCAATACTTCCAGATGTATTCCAAACTGGTTTTCCATTTCTTAGCGGCACTATATCAAATGCTAAGCGATAATTGTGCCAAGATTGTCCAGCCTTAGCATTTGTGACAACTTTTCCAGGTTTTGTTCTGCCTTGTGCATAAAGTTCATTTTGTGATTCCGCATCTCTGTATGTGCTAGTGACCAAAATATCTATGCCTTCTTTTTTGCAAGAATCTATAAATTTTTCGGCCATAGCTTTTACTTTTGGATGCAGATCATTTAAAGATCTGCTATTCTGCATTAAGTTTTCTCCAGTGTACTTATTTTATTATGTGATATGTAGTATTCCTTACACATTCCACACAGCTTCTGCAAACTCATTGCTTTGTTCAAGCAATGTGTAAGCATAGGCTATTGGGTTATCAGCTTGCATCTGCAAGTCAGTAGGGAATTGACGTAAATCGCTGTCGTAACGCACTGGCTCTGCGCCATTGGTTCTGTCTGCCTGTGTAGGCCATACAGCAAGTTTGATTACTGTACGCTGTGAATCGCAGTACATAATGTGCGCCTTGATGTAGGCTTGTGAGTATGTGTAGCCATGAGCTACTAA
>CALFYC010000173.1 GCA_937952895.1 uncultured Neisseriaceae bacterium | reverse complement strand
CTCATATGGATGATATTCTTCGACCGCATTATCTACATTTGTCACTATATATCCATAATTGCTATCAAGATCCGTAGTTGGAACTCCTAGCGCGATAATATATCCTTGCTGCGCCTCTACTATGGCGGATTGAATAATTTTTTTAAAATTACCTTGAATATAGAGAATAATATATGATTGCAAATAAAAAAAATATAGTTCTTTTTTTGCTTGGATTTAAAGGGTTTAAAGTTTTAGAAGCTGTAGTTAAGGAGTTTGGCTCTCAAATTATTGAAGCTGTGGTTATTGCTAAAGATCCAAATATAAATAATGATTACTTTAATGAGATATGGTTATATTGTAATAATCATAATATTAAATCATATTTGAGAGTTGATGAGTTTATAATAAATCCGAATAGTTATTTATTTGCCATTGGGTGGCGGTGGATTATTAAAGAAGATTACAATTTAATTGTATTACACGATTCTTTATTGCCAAAATATAGAGGATTTGCGCCATTAGTGAATTGTTTAATTAATGGGGAGCAAAAAATCGGAGTAACTGGCATATTTGCTTCACAGCAGTATGATATGGGTGATATTATTACTCAAAAAGATTTTACGATATCTTATCCAATAAAAATTCAACAGGCGATTGATATTATTACAAATTTATATATACAATGTATTATTGAAATAATAAATAAAATTTTTGCGAATAATCTAACTAGTAGAAAGCAGGAGGAAAATTTTGCAAGTTATAGTTTATGGAGAGATGAAGAAGATTATTATATTAATTGGAGTGATTCGTCGGTAAATATAAAGAGATTTATTGACGCAGTTGGAGAGCCTTATGCAGGGGCAAAAACACTTTGTGATAATGTTATTTATACTATTGTAGATGCTGAAATTATTCCGGATGTTAATATCGAAAATAGAAAATGTCATATTGGGAAAGTTATATTTATATATAACGGTGAGCCTGTTATAGTTTGTGGTAACGGTTTAATCAAAATTACTAAATTAATTAATCAAAACGGTAATGTGGCTTTGCCTTTAACTAAATTCAGGTTAAGGTTTAAATGAGATTTTCGTAATTTATATCAAAAGTTAATAGAAAGAAGTATAATCGGAATAAAAAAGATGCTAAAAAATTAGTGAAGTCATTAAATATGGTTGATAGCCGCTATAAATAAATGTGGCCATTAACTAACTAGAGCAATAAGGCAAGGCTGAGTTTGGAAGTGAATAAATTCCGGACACATATGAAATTATGTTATTATATATACCTTTAAATTATAAGTAAAGCAATATTTTATTTGGCTAATGTAAATAAAGGAAGTTATAGTGATATTGCACTTCTTGACCCCATCTCCAATAGTGTCTGATTATTTAAAGTACATAAATTCAAAATTTAATTTATCCAACCAAAGATTTGTAATTTTAGCATCCAATCTTAAAGAGTCAGACTATAGTGGAATTGTAATAACAAGTAGTCCTAAAAATTTCTTTAAAATTTTTTATTATATGTTAGTAGCAAAAAAGATTATTGTTCATGGTTTTTTTTCAGCAAAATTTAAGGCTTTTCTTTTTTTAAATTCATATTTAATAAAAAAAATATATTGGATTTTATGGGGTAATGATTGTTATATATACATATTTGATTGCCCAGTTGGGATTAAAGAAAATATAAATTTTTATTTTACAAACCAAGTTTTACAAAAAGTTAAAAATATAATCACATATATTCCTGGCGACTTTGAAATAGCTTCTCAACATTTTAAGATGAAAGCCCAATTAACTTCTAGTTTTGTTTATCCAAGCAATTTATACCGTGATTTAGAATTAAACCTAGAAAAGGAACAAGTGTTCAATATTATGGTTGGCCATTCCGCTAGTCCAGAGGGAAGGCATATAGAAATATTAAATAAACTCATACTTTATAAAAATGATAACATAAAAATAATTTGCCCATTATCATATGGGGATAAAAAATATAGAGATGTTGTTATAGATAAAGGAAAAGCATTGTTTGGAGAAAAGTTTTATCCAATACTTAATTTTATGCCATTAAATGAATATTCTAAAATATTATCAAGCCTAGATATAGCGATATTTAACTTAGATCGTCAAGAGGGAATGGGTAATATAATTAAAATTTTGGGAATGGGTAAAAAATTATATTTATCTGATACTACTAGTGTATGGCCATTTTTAAATGATCTAGGAATTAAAGTATATTCTGTAAAAAATTTAACAAATTTACTGGATATTAATAGCAATATTTTGGATAAAAATATCTATATAATAAAAAACTATTTTTCTGAGAAAAATTTAATTGAACAGAATAAAAAAATTTTAGATTTATAAACAAGAAGAGAACATATATGATTAATTTTAATGTGCCACCATTCACTGGTAAAGAGCTTAGTTATATAAAACAAGCTATTGAGAAAGAAAAAATTTGTGGTGATGGTGATTTTACAAAACTATGTAGCAGTTGGATGGAAAAAAAATTTAATACACCAAAAGTTCTTTTAACAACATCTTGCACCCACGCTTTAGAAATGACTGCATTGTTAATTGATATAAACCCTGGTGACGAAGTAATTATGCCATCTTTTACTTTTGTTTCAACTGCAAATGCTTTTGCTTTACGTGGCGCATTAATAAAGTTTGTAGATATAAGGCCAGATACATTAAATATTGATGAACGTTTAATTAGAAATGCAATAACAAAAAAAACTAAAGCCATTGTTGTTGTGCATTATGCTGGGGTTGCTTGTGAAATGGATACAATTATTGCTTTATCAAAGGAGTACAATCTTTTTGTGATTGAAGATGCCGCTCAAGGTGTAATGTCGAGATATTCTGATAAAGCTTTAGGTTCAATTGGAGATTTTGGTTGCTATAGCTTTCATGAAACAAAAAATTATAGTATGGGAGAAGGTGGTGCTTTATTAATCAATAATCCAACTTTTATTGAAAGAGCTGAAATAATACGAGAAAAAGGTACTAATCGAAGTAAATTTTTCCGTGGTCAAGTTGATAAATATTCATGGGTAGAAATTGGCTCATCTTATTTGGCTAGTGATATAAATGCAGCTTATTTATGGGCACAGTTAGAAGTCGCCGATATTATTAATCAAAATAGGATTTTGAGCTGGAATTTATATTATAAATTATTATACAAGTTACATGAGAATGGTATTATAGAATTACCAGTAATTCCAGAAAACTGCGTACATAATGCCCATATGTTTTACATTAAAGTAAAAAATCTTGAAATTCGGCAAAAATTAATTGATTATCTTAAAGGCGATAATATTATGGCAGTTTTCCACTATATTCCTTTACATAGCTCTCATGCCGGACTTAAATTTAGTAAATTTATAGGTGATGACAATTATACAACTAAAGAAAGTGAACGTATACTAAGGTTGCCACTATACTATAGTTTAGAAGCTGAGCATATATATTATATATGTGAAAGAATAGAGAGGTTCTTTAATTAATGCTGAAGCAATTTTTAAAGCATAGTTCCATATATATTGCATCATCATTCCTAACCCGTGGGTTGGGGTTTATCCTATTGCCAATTTTGACCAGATACCTAGCTCCTAGTGACTATGGAGTAATAGATTTAATAAATATAACTGGACTTGGTGTTCTTATTTTTTTTGGTATAGAAAGTTACCAAGGGATTGCTAGGTTTATAGGTTCATATGATGAAATAGGTAAGCAGGCTTTATTTTCAAGTGTAATAATTTTTTTAAGCATAAGTTATGCAATTTTTTTTGTATTTGCTATTTTATTTAAAAATATTATATGTGCGTTTTTTTATTCAGGAATTCCTATAGGGCTTTATATTTTAATTATATTTAGCTATTTTTTTCAAGCACTAATCAATCAATCACAAACTACTTTATCATATGATATAAATCCAAAAAAGAGTATCATTATTACATTTTGTGTAGCATTATTTTTAATTTTCTTTAATTGTATATTTGTTATCTTTTTAAAACTGGGTTTAAATGGAGCAATTTTAGCAATTTTTTCTAGTAATTTATTAGGGGCTTGTGTTGCATACTTATGTACAAAAAAATATTTTTCTTATAAAGAAGCTAATTTTGAAATAGTCAAGAAAGTACTCAAATTTAGTTTTCCACTGGCAATTTCTGCATTTTTTACTTTAATGTTATTATATATTGACAGAGTGTCAATTAAATTTTTTCTTGGCGTTAATAGTGTGGGTATTTTTAGCGTTGCATATCGGTTGGCTAGTATTATTAGTATAGTTATGGTTGGTATTCAAGGCGCATTAGGCCCTTTAATATATAGAAATGTTAATGATCCAAATAGTATAAAACAATTAGCACTTTTATTTGAAAAATTTATGGTTATTGCTTCATGTTTTATTTTAAGTTTAGAGTTGTTTGCTCCCGAATTAATAATTATTTTTACTAGTGAGGCTTATCATTATGCAAGCAGTGTAGTACGTATTTTAGTTCCAGCTGTTATTATTTCTTATATGTATATATTTTTTCCGGGAATGAATATAAATAAGAAAACTAATGTAATTATGAAGATTAATATTATATCAGCTATAATAAATTTATTTCTTAATATAATTTTAATTCACTATTTTAAAATTGCTGGTTCTGCAACAGCTACATTAATAAGTTATAGTATTTTTTTAGGATTATTCATATATAATAGCCAGAAAATATACTACATACCTATACGGACCAAATTGATTATACGTCAATTAATGACTTGTTTAATTTTAAGTTTATTTGGATTACTGTTAAATAATTCTTTATCTGTAATTAATGTTGTTATAAAATGTATAGTATTGGTAATATTTTTATCATTTTGTTTTACATCTAAACCAAATTTAGGTTATAAAACGTGTAATTAGATAATTAATTTATATCTATTTAGTATGAATTTAAGAGGGTAAAGTATGTGTGGTATAACGGGTTTTATTGGATTTGACCACGGAATAGAGACCAAGTTTTTAGTAAAAATGAATAATTTAATTAAGCATAGAGGCCCTGATGATGAAGGGTACTATGTAATTACTGAGGATGGTAAGAGTATTATTTTGGCTGGTGACGACACAGTAGATTATTCTAGTGGAGTCCAATATCTACCACAAGAAAATATAAATGATTATTTATCTGATAAGATTAAATTTGCCTTGGGCCATAGGAGATTATCAATTGTTGATTTGTCCTCATTTGGTCATCAGCCAATGAATATAGATAATAATTACTGGATTACTTATAATGGCGAAATATATAATTATATCGAAATTAGACAAGAATTAGAAAATTTAGGATGTAAATTTATTTCAAATAGTGATACAGAAGTTATTTTAATGGCTTATAAAATTTGGGGGGAAAGTTGTTTAAATAAATTCAATGGAATGTTTTCTTTTATAATTTATAATGTAATTAAAAATAAAGTTTTTATTGCAAGAGATAGGTTTGGCATCAAACCACTTTATTATTATATTACAGATAATGGTATTTTCTTTGCTTCTGAAATAAAGCAGTTTACAGCACTTTCTACTTGGAGCCCGAATTTAAATCATCAAAAAGCTTATGAATTTTTAGCTTATGGTATATCTGATCATACGGATGAGACTTTATTCTCTGGTGTTTATCAGTTGAAGGGGGGGCATTATTGTGTATTTGATTTAGATAAACTACAATTAAAGGATAAAAAATTATCTGTTCAAAGATGGTATGATTTAGTAAGGGATGAACAAGTAAATGATTATGAAATTGCTTGCGAAAAATTTAAAAAATTATTTTATGATTCTATTTCTAAAAGATTAAGAGCAGATGTGGCCGTAGGTTCTTGCTTATCTGGTGGGTTAGATTCTTCTGCAATAGTATCTGTTATGGATAAAATATTAAAAGAACGTAATGCTAAAAATACTTTAATGACTTTTTCTGCCTGTAGCAAATATAAAGCTTTCGATGAAAAAGAGTTTATAGATGAAGTTGTAGCACATTGTAAAGTTAAACCTTTATATACTTATCCTGAATTGGATATATTATTTCAGGAAAATGAAAAAATTGCTTGGTACCAAGATGAACCATTTGGATCAACAAGTATATATGCTCAATGGTGTGTTTTTAAACTTGCTAAATCTGAGAATGTGAAAGTTATACTTGATGGTCAAGGTGCAGATGAACAATTATCAGGTTATCAAGGATCATCTTTTCAAATTTATTTAAATGAATTATTACATAACGGAAAAATAACGGATTATTTTAAAGAGCTTAGACTATTTAAAAAATATTATCGGTATCAAATATTACCTTCTATAATTAAATCTTTGGTTAGTTTTTTCCCTTTGAGAGTTAAAGTGTTTTTGTCAAAATATTTTAATAAAAATTATAACCATAAATGGATTAACCCAATATTAAATTTTACCACTACTGATCCATACATAGGGTTTAATAAAAAAATGGATGATGTACAGCATATTTCATACCAACAAATAATGCATACAAATTTGCCTATTTTATTACACTGGGAGGATCGGAATTCTATGGCTCACTCGATAGAATCGAGAGTTCCATTTCTTGATTACCGGCTGGTAGAGTTATTGTATAAAATACCAAGTTCTGCAAAAATTAAACATGGAATAACTAAAGCTATTTTAAGAGATAGTTTGGAAAATATATTACCAAATAAAATAAAGAATCGTTTATCTAAGCTTGGCTTTGTGACTCCTGAGGTTATCTGGATAAAAGAAAATAGTGAGTTATTTCGAAACAGACTAATTGAAGCTATCGAGCTTAGTCAGGGGATTTTAGACTCTAAAAGTATTTTATCAAATTTTGATGATATTATTAATGGAAAGCAAAAGTTTAATTTCTGGATCTGGCGCATTATAAGCTTTGGAGCTTGGATGAAAGCTTTTCAAGTAAAGCTATAATTTGTATAAAGATTACTATATTTTAATAGAAAGATAATCTAGATTATGAAACGAGTTGCTATAATTTGTCTGGATACTTTTAGACATAAAAATACAATTCAACTAGAAATAATGAACCAAGTTGGCTATTATTACGACGTATTTGTAACAGATTCTGCTGTAAAACAACAATTGTATTTTGCATCTTGTAGTAAAAATAATAGATTAATAATGCTTCAATCAAATTTTTTACTACGATTAAAGCAGTTGTTTTTATTTTTAAAGCATAATAGATATAAGCTAAATCATATCGAGGTTTATGTTGGAGGGCGCTTTACAATTTTTTATCTATTATTAGCTAAAATGTTTCATGTTAAAGTTTTAGTTGTTGAACGAGGTGATATTCAATTCTTATTTCAACGAAATTGGCTATTAAAGAAATTTTATATATATGTTTATAGAAATGCTGATTTAGTATGGTATAAAGAACCATATATGCAGCAAATTTTAAAAAATATTAAAGTTGAAAATACATATTTTATACCAAACAGTGTAAAAATTGTAGATGGAGATAATAATAATCATAAAATAGATTTTTTATGGGTAAATAGAAATACTAAAGAACGTAATGTGAATTGGTTATTAAAATATGCCCATATGAGAAATAATCAATATGTTTGTATCTTAGGTATATCAAATAAGCAAGATGGCATGAATGAAGAATTAATGAATTTAATTAGTAAATCTAACAGTTTTAATAATTTAGTAATTAGAGATTACACTGATCCGATGCCTTATATTAAGCAAGCAAAGTTTTTTATATTAATATCAGAAAATTTTGTCTTTGGTAATTATGCTTTATTAGAAGCTATGGCATATGGGTTAGTTCCTATTGTAACAAAAACTAAATATACAGATTTAATTGTTCAAGATAAATTAAATGGAATTACGTTTGATTATGATATAAATTCTTTTTTTCAAGCAATGGATTATGCTAATAGTTTAAATGATGAAGATTATAATCTATTAAGTAAAAATGCAAAAAACTATTTAAAATTAAACTATTCAATAGAAAATTGGCAAAATAAGGTTAATGATTTATATAAAGAAATTAAAACTGTAGTTTAGAAATAAAATTTTAAATTTACTTTATTAGTAAGGGTTCACAATGAATTTGACTAATCAAACAATAATCGTTTTAGCACCACATACAGATGATGGGGAGTTTGGGTGTGGTGGTACAATTGCTAAACTTATTGAGAATAATAATAAAGTTTTTTATGTGGCCTTTTCTGCTTGTCAACAGTCAGTGTTAAAAGAGTTTCCTAGTGACATTTTAATCACTGAAGTAAAAGCTGCAACAAAACAATTAGGCATATCTCCAGAAAATTTAATTCTATATGATTTTGATGTAAGGACCTTTAATTATAATCGTCAAGCAATTCTTGATAAGTTAATTATACTAAGAAATAAAATTAATCCAGATTTAGTATTTATGCCATCTGTGAATGATATTCATCAGGATCATAATACAATTGCAGTTGAGGGAATTAGAGCTTTTAAAAATATATCTATATTAGCTTATGAAGTACCATGGAATAACTTAACTTTCAATACTACTTCGTTTTGTCATCTAGAAGAGCAGCATATTTTAAAGAAGATTCAAGCTTTGAAAGAATATAAATCCCAAGCTCATAGAAATTATGCAAATGAAAATTTTATTCGCTCTTTATCTACAATGCGAGGTGTGCAAATTGGCACTCAATATGCTGAGACATTCGATGTTGTAAGGTGGGTAATAAAATGATTATAACTATAAAAGAAATAGAGCATTTAAGTGAACCAATGAACATCTGTAAGAAATTTGAAGCAGACATTAATAGTTTAGTTCCAATCGATGGAGAACATACAGAAAATACTTTAACTTGGTGTTCATTAAATAATCAAAATGCATTAATCAATGTTAAGAAGCGCACCACAATAATTACACATAATGATGTAAATAAAAATAATCTAACTGAATGTTGTAATTATATTTTTACTGAAAATCCAAGACGATTATTTCAATTAATAATAGCTAAATATTTTGCTCCTAAATCAAAAATTGGAATATCCCCAAAAGCAGTAATTAATTCGAATGTAATAGTGGGTAAAAATGTCTATATAGGTCATAATGTGATAATTGAAGATAATTGTATTATTGGTGATAATACATCAATTGATCATAATACAGTAATAAAAGAAAATACACAAATAGGTAATGATGTAATTATAGGTGCTAATTGTGTTATTGGTGGTTGTGGTTACGGATATGAAAAGAATTATAATGGGGACTATGAATTAATCCTACATATTGGCAACGTGATTTTAGAAAATGGAGTTGAGATTGGCCAATCATGTTGTATTGATCGTGCTATGTTAGGAAGTACAATAGTTGGCCAGAATGTGAAACTTGATAATCATGTTCATATTGCACATGGAGTCAAAGTTGGGCGTAATTCTATATTAACTGCTCATGTAATGATTGCCGGTAGCACAAAAATTGGTCAAGATGTCTGGATTGGGCCATCGAGTGCCATAATGAACAAAATTAAAATTGCAGATAAAGCTTTTATTGGATTAGGCGCCGTAGTCATACGAGATATAGAAACAGCTGATGTTGTAGCTGGTAATCCTGCTCGTGTGCTTAAAAAACAGATATTTGAATAAAAATTAATTTTTCTTATTATATTAAAAGCGGTATTTTTAAATAATTATAAACATTTCAATTTATTTACTATTACAGCTTAAATATGTTTTACTTAAAATAAGTTATATAGGATGAATAAGTAATGTGCGGAATAGCAGGATTTTGGGAAACCCGAACCTCATACAATAGTGAAGATATATTAGTCAAAATGGGGGCTGCAATTTTGCGAAGAGGGCCTGATGCTTCGGGGGTATGGTCTGATCATAATGTTGGGATAAATTTTGTTCACAGAAGACTATCAATTATTGATCTATCTATTAGTGGGCATCAACCGATGTGCTCTCATTCGGGACGGTATATATTAATTTTTAATGGAGAAATATATAATTATAAGCAACTTAAATCTGAACTAGAGTTACATCAAACAATCAATTGGCTTAGTCATTCAGATACTGAAGTATTACTTTGTGCTTTCGATATATGGGGTATAGAAAAAACTATTGAGAAATGTGAAGGGATGTTTGCGATAGCTTTATGGGATAAAGAAGCAGAAACATTATTTCTAATTCGTGATCGAGCTGGTGAAAAACCACTATATTATGGATATTCAGAAAATTTATTTTTATTTGCTTCAGAATTAAAAGCAATAGAGCAGCATCCTAAATTTAAAAGACAAATAGAGCCAAATTCAATTGAGCAGTTAATGTTGCATAATTGTATTCCAGCGCCATTATCAATCTATAAAAACATTAAAAAATTATTGCCTGGCCATTATTTAAAGCTTAGTTTAAAAGATTATCACCAAAAAAATATGCCTTTATGTATAAACTATTGGAACTTGACCAATAATAGGAAAAATGTCTATCAAGGTAGCTTATCTGAAGCTGCTTTGGATTTAGAGCGGTTATTAAAGTATAGTATTGGTCAGCAAATGGAGGCAGATGTTCCAGTAGGATGTTTTTTATCTGGTGGGGTAGATTCATCAACAATATCTGCTATTATGCAGTCATTATCAATTAGTAAGATAAACACTTTTAGTGTTGGTTTTCATGATAAACATTTTGATGAGGCTAAATATGCTGAGAAAATTGCAAACTATATAGGAACTAATCATACAGACTTATATATTGATGGTAAAGATGCTTTAGACATTATTCCTCAATTATCAGATATATATAACGAACCTTTTGCTGATTCATCTCAAATCCCATCTTTTATAGTTAGTAAATTAGCAAAAACCAAGGTGAAAGTAGTTTTGTCTGGAGATGCTGGAGATGAGTTATTTGCTGGTTATAGCAGATATATGATTGCTGAAAATCTTTGGGCTAAAATTAATAAGGTTCCATATCCTCTCAGACGTTTATTAGTAGGAGTAATTAGTGTATTAAATCCTAATTTCTTAAATTATTCAAATAAATTAATTAAATTACCGATAAAAAATTTTTCTAATAAAAAAAATAAGCTTATTAATCTTTTAAAGACAAATAATTTTGAGCAATTTTATATAAATCTTATATCACATATGGTGAATGGTGAAAGTCCGCTTGTTGGAAATGTTCCTATTAATAGTATATGGCTTCAAGAGTATAAACATATGGATTTAATTTCACGTATGCAAGCAATAGATTTTAGTGGATATTTACCTGATGATATATTAGCTAAAGTTGATAGAGCCTCAATGCATAATAGTTTAGAAACAAGAATCCCATTTTTAAATCATAAAATAATCGAATTTGCTTCGTCATTACCATTAGATTATAAAGTTAATTCTGGTAAGACAAAAGTTATTTTACATGAGGTTTTGAATAAATATGTTCCCTCGCATTTTTTTGAGAGACCTAAGTCAGGATTTGCAGCTCCAATTTGTAATTGGCTACGCAATGAACTTAAAGATTGGGCTATAGATTTATTAAATGCAAATAGCCTTAATGCCCAAGGATATTTTAATAGTGCAACAATAATTAATATATTGAATAAGCATATTTCAGGTAAAGAGGACCATAGCAGTTTACTCTGGAATATACTAATGTTTCAGCAATGGTTTATAAATAAAATTTAATGAATATCAATAGTAATCAAAATTATAGCTTATTTAATAGAATTTAGTTTTATATTGAGTAATTTGTAAAGAATAATAAAGATAAAATTTATGAAGATAGTTCATATTATTAATAATTTAGGTGATGGTGGTGCTGAAAGAACACTTGTCAATTTAGTAACTTATTCAAAATCTCAAGATATAAAATATATAATAATCTCTTTAGAAAAAGAAAATCATTACTCTCAATATTTAAAAGAGAGAAATATAGAGGTGCACTATTTTAATTTTTCTAAATCAATATTTAATAATATATTTGAATTTATAAAAATTTTTAAATTAATTAAGCAACTAAAGCCTAATATCACTCATTCATGGTTATATTATTCAGATTTAATAAATAGTATAATATCTAAAATAAATAAAACAAAAAGTATTTGGTCGATCCGAGGCATGGAGGTTTATTCTGACTCAAATAACCTAATTCATAAATTAACAATTAAAATATTATCGTTTCTAGCAAAGAAAGTTCCATCAAAGATTATTTCTTGTTCGGAAAGAGCTGCAGAATCATTTATTAAAATTGGATACCCGAAAGAAATTGTTGTAATACCAAATGGCTATGATTTTAAAAAATTTAATAATGATAAGAAAAGAAAATACTATAGCAAAAAAAATGTTTTTGTTATAGGTAATGTTGGTCGCTTTCACCCGCATAAAGACCATGCAAATCTGGTTCATGCTATTAATATTTTGAAACAATTAACAAATAAAAATTTTAAATTGGTATTAATAGGAAGAAATATTGATCATAATAATACCGAATTAATCGATTTGATTAAGAAGCTCAATTTAATTAAAAATGTCGATTTACTGGGAAAGAAAAATAATATTGAAGACTATTATGCAAAATTCGATTTGTTTGTTTTAAGTAGTTTTACGGAGGGATTTCCAAATGTTATATTAGAAGCTATGGCTTCTGGAGTGCCTTGTGTATCAACTAATGTTGGAGATGTTCCATTAATTATTGGTGAAACTGGTAAAATAGTGCCTGTAAATGATCCAATTTTACTTGCAAATGCTATATTAGAAATGATGGAGTCATCAAGGTTGGTTGATTTTGGAGCGATGGCCCAAAAGCGAGTTTCCGAGAGATTTACTATTGAGAAAATGATTGATGAATATGAGAATATTTATAAAAGTTGTTAAAAGGTTTTAAATGCTAAGTTTACTAAAACATAAATCATATAAGTGGTTAATAACTGGATGTGCTGGATTTATTGGTTCAAATTTATTAGAATATTTATTAAAGAATAATCAGAAAGTGGTTGGGCTTGATAATTTTGCTACTGGACACCAACATAATTTAGATGAAGTGCAAAAAAATATTGGCGATCAGTTATGGGGCAATTTCGAGTTTATACATGGCGATATACGAAATTTAGATATTTGTAAACATGCCATGAAAAATGTAGATTATATATTACATCAAGCAGCACTTGGTAGCATCCCAAGATCAATCGATGATCCTTTAAATAGTCATGATGTCAATGTTAATGGATTTTTAAATATTTTAAAAGTTGCGTCTGAGAGTAAAGTTAAAAAATTGGTTTATGCTTCAAGTAGCTCTGTTTATGGTTCACATAAAAGGTTACCAAAGAAAGAAGGTGTTATTGGTGACCAAATGTCTCCATATGCCGCTACAAAATATATTAATGAATTATATGCGGGAGTTTTTAGCCGAGTTTATGGAATTAAAACATTAGGGCTAAGATATTTTAATGTATTTGGTCCAAGACAAGATCCTTATGGAGCTTATGCTGCTGTTATCCCTCTTTGGTTTAAAGCTATACTTTTAGGCGAGACTGTATATATAAATGGGGATGGTGAAACTAGTCGAGACTTTTGTTTTGTTGAAAATGTTGTTCATATGAATATTTTATCTGCATTAACAGATTATAATGAAGTAGTAAACCCAGTATTTAATGTGGCATGCAATGATCAAACTACCTTAAATGAATTATTTGATAAAATTAAATCTATTCTTAATATTAAAAAAGATATTCGGCCATTTTATCGTCCATTTCGGTCTGGGGATATTAAGCATTCATTAGCAGATATTTCATATGCAAAAGACATCCTTCATTATCAACCACAATTTAAAATTCTTGATGGGTTAATTAAATCTAAGGACTGGTATAAATCCTATTTTCTTAAATAATCATGGGGTTATACATGAAAAATAATAAAGTGATAATTTTTGTTGATAATACAGCTCATCATGCTTTTGGACAAATTCATTTGCTGGAAGCATATTCAAAATTAGGTATAAAAGTAATTGTTATAGTTCCAAAAGATGATAAATATTTTTTTGAATTACAAAAATTTGGTTTTGAATGTATTAATATTAAGCTTGATCCCAAAGGGATAAATCCAATAAAAGATCTCCTTGTAATATATAGGTTAAAAAAATATTTTATTCAATATAAACCATTCTTAATCTGTTCTTTTACAATTAAGTGTAATTTATATAGTGTAATTGCAGCTAAATCTCTGAATACGAAAGTTATCGTGAATATCACGGGGTTAGGCTATGTATTTTTACGTGGAGGAATATTTAGAAAATTTATTATTGTATTATATAGATATGCGTTTAAAAATTTATATTATGCTTTTTTTCAAAATAGTGAAGATTTAGATGTATTCATTGAAAGTAAAATAATTAAAAATTTAAATGTTATAAGCTTAATTCCTGGTGATGGGGTTAATACTTTAAAATTTAATTTTGTTGGTTATGAATTGAAGTTTAAACAAATTGATATCATCCCTGGCTCAGGGGTAAATTTAAAAAAATTTCCATTTGTTGGTTATAATAATAACAAAAATCAAAAATTTCAATTTTTATATTCAGGCAGACTATTATGGGATAAAGGTATAATGGAGCTTTTAGTTGCATATCAACAAGTCAAAGAAAAGTATCCATATGCTAATCTTGTTTTTATTGGAAATTATTATTTAAGTAATCCAGCGGCAATCAAAAAATCAGAATTTGAAAATTTACAAAAAAGATTTGCATTTCAATATTTAGGTATGGTTGACAATGTAGGTGATATTATTGCTGATTCAGACTGTATTATTTTACCTTCTTATAGAGAGGGGGTTCCTAGATCTATTTTGGAAGCTTCAAGCATGGGTAAGGCTGTTATTGTATCAGATGCTCCTGGTTGTAAAGATTGTGTTGTAGATGGGGTTACCGGGTTTGTATGTAAAGTTAAGGATCCAACTGATTTATTTAAGCAAATGTGTAGAATAATTGAAATAGACAATTCTGAATTACAGCAAATGGGTATTAATGGAAGAAAATTTGTAGAAAAGTTTTTTGATCAAAGTATTGTAATAAAAAAATATATGGAAATTAGTAAACCATTATTAGATTTATAATACAGAATCATAGGTTATATAATATGTTAAATTTTATTTTAGGTTTGGTTTTTTCAGTTTGTATTACGGCTTTTATATTGTTTACAAGTAAATATCATGGAAAATTTTCGTTTGACAATAATTTTGACGCCATACAAAAATATCATACAAAACCAACGCCAAGAATTGGTGGAATAGTTATTTTTATCTCTTTCCTTATGGTTTTATTAATTAATGAAATGTTAAATGCAAATACTCTTTACTATCATAACCTATTACTTAGTGTTTTACTCGTTTTTATAGTTGGTACAATAGAGGATTTAACAAAAGTTATTACTCCAATGTTTAGGATGTTGATATTTATTTTAAGTACACTGCTTGCCATATATATTGTTAAAGCAATGCCAGCTATTAGTTATGCAGATTTCAATTATTTAAATAACCTAATTTTTCATTATCCAATTATTGGAATATTATTATCTTTATTTTGTGTGGTTGGATTGACTAATGCTTATAATATTATTGACGGATATAATGGATTATCCTCTACAATGGCTATTTTTAATTTTTTGGGTTTTAGCATTCTAGCATACTTGATACATGATTTTCAAATTATGAATATTTGTTTAACTTTATGTGGAGCATTAGTAGGTTTTTTATTGTTTAATTATCCTGGTGGAAAAATATTTTTAGGTGATGGTGGTGCCTATACAATTGGGTTTATAATTGCAGTTTTAAGTATTTATTTTATTCATGCACATATAGGGATAGTATCCCCATATGCAGTATTATTAATGTCAATTTACCCTATAACCGAAATAGGATTTAGTGTTTATAGAAGAAAATTTTTGCATAAGACTAAAGGTATGCAGCCAGATAATATGCACTTACATCAACTTATATATCACCGTTGTACTCCATATAATATAACAAATAGGAATGCTAGAGTTATGCCTTTGATGCTAATTTTTATAATTCCTCAAATTATTTTAGGTATAATATTTTATAGTCATACCATAATCTCATTATTTTTTTTAGCTATTTATATAGTTTGTTATATAAAAACTTATTTTAAAATAGTAAAATTTAGAACTCCTAGATTATTAAAGTTAAGAAATTAGATGTTGAAGGAAGGTTATTATTATGCATGATCGTATAGTATCGGTTGTAGGGCTTGGTTACGTCGGGTTACCAGTTGCTGTTGCTTTTGGTAAGCAGAAAAAATGTATAGGGTTTGATATTAGTGCTAATAGAATAAATGAATTATTACAGGGTTTTGATAGAACGGAAGAGGTAACGCGTAAAGATTTGTCAGAATCTAATGTATTATACACTAATAAAATTACAGAATTGGCTTTAGCAAATTTTCATATTGTTGCCGTGCCAACTCCGGTTGATAATGCCAATCGTCCAGATTTAACTCCACTTGATAAAGTATCTCATACGGTTGGAAAAGCTTTGAAAAAGGGTGATATAGTTGTTTATGAGTCAACTGTTTATCCTGGAGTTACAGAGGATTTTTGTGTGCCGATTTTAGAAAAAATTTCTGGACTCAAGTGTGGGGTTGATTTTAAAGTTGGTTATTCACCTGAGCGAATTAACCCAGGTGATAAAAGTAGAAGTTTTACAACAATTCAGAAGATTGTTTCCGGACAAGATCTGGAGTCTTTAGAAATAATTGCAAATGTTTATACTAGTGTAGTTACAGCTGGGGTTTATAAAGCTAGTAGCATTAAGGTTGCTGAAGCTGCAAAAGTTATAGAAAATACTCAACGAGATTTAAATATTGCTCTTATGAACGAATTGGCAGTTATATTTGATAGAATGGAAATTGATACATTGGAAGTTTTGGAAGCTGCTGGAACTAAGTGGAACTTTTTACCTTTCAGACCTGGTTTAGTAGGGGGGCACTGTAT
The DNA here is from genome assembly GCA_937952895.1 of uncultured Neisseriaceae bacterium. Lineage (GTDB taxonomy): Bacteria > Pseudomonadota > Gammaproteobacteria > Burkholderiales > UBA11063 > Aquella. The sequence goes on along the minus strand of CALFYC010000173.1, from coordinate 3,487 downwards.
AGGTGTAGATCCATATTACTTAACTTATAAAGCTGAAACTATGGGGTATATCCCTCAAGTAATCCAAGCTGGCCGTCGTATTAATGACAATATGGGCAGGTTTGTTGCTAGGAAGGGCGTGAAATTATCTATTAAAAATGGAATTTCAATGCAAGGAATGCAGGCATCTGTTTTAGGTTTTACATTCAAAGAAAATTGTCCAGATACGCGTAATTCTAAAGTTATTGATATTGTTAACGAACTTAAAGATTATAATGTGGAAGTATTTATTAATGATCCTGTTGCTGATAGGGAAGAAGCATTACATGAATATGGAGTTAATTTAACCAGTTGGGATAAATTACCACAAGTTGGTCTATTAATTATTGCCGTTGGGCATACTGAATATTGTAATATGAATTTAGATGATTTATTAGCTAAAGTAAGTAAAGGTGGAATTATACTTGATGTGAAATCAGTATTGCCAAAGCATGAAATCCAAAAACGCGGCTATGTTTTATGGCGTTTATAAATAAAGATTAAATATGATAAATAAACCAGCATATGTAAAACTATTAGAACAAAGTAAGTTAAGTCGGCATAATTCTATAAAAGACTTGTTTGCTAGAAATCCTAATAGAGCAGATGATATGTCTTTAGAGTTTAATAATGTATATTTTGATTTTTCCAAAAATAATATTACTGAAGAAATTTTTACTAATTTAGTTGATTTAGCTTATGAATCAGATTTATTAGAACAGATAAATTTGATGTTTAGTGGAGCTAAAATTAATAACACTGAAAACAGATCAGTCTTACATACAGCATTGCGAAATATGGATAGTAGTATATCAGTTGATGATGTGAATGTCTCTGATAATATTAAAAATGTTTTAAAACAGATGCAGGTTTTTTCAGAGAAACTACATAATGGTCAGCATTTAGGATATAATGGTAAAAAAATTACTGATATCGTCAATATTGGTATTGGTGGTTCTGACTTGGGGCCATTTTTAGCAATTCAAGCGTTAAAACCTTACAGAAGAGATGGTCTTAAAGTTCATTTTATATCTACAGTTGATGGCTATCAAATAAATAATGTATTAGAGAATCTTAATCCAGAAACGACTTTATTCATAATTGCTTCCAAAACTTTTACTACACAAGAAACAATGACTAATGCTAATACGGCTAAAAATTGGTTTTTAAATTATACAAATAAGAATACCTTGGCTATTGAAAAGCATTTTGTTGCAGTATCGGTTAACATCAAAGCAGTAACGGAGTTTGGCATTAATCCTAATAATATGTTTCAATTTTGGGATTTTGTAGGTGGACGTTATAGTCTATGCTCTGCAATTGGTTTATGTGTGATCTTATATATTGGTTTTGAAAATTTTCAAAATCTTCTGGATGGTTTCAAAGCAATGGATGAGCATTTTTATGAAACGACTGATTTAAGAAAAAATTTACCAGTAGTATTAGCATTGGTTAGTATTTGGCATATTAATTTTTGTGATTTTGATACTCAGGTAATTTCACCATATAGTAATAGGTTATCAAGTTTCCCAGCTTATGTTCAGCAATTAGAAATGGAGAGTAATGGAAAATCCGTAGATAAAGATGGTAATCCAATAACTTATAATACATGCCCAATTATTTGGGGGGGGGATGGGATAAATGGTCAACATGCATATTACCAATTATTGCACCAAGGAACTATTATAAACCCTATGGATATTATTATGGTCCTATCAGATAAATTTAGTGATAAAGCGCATAATGATATTTTGGCAGCAAATGCAATTGCTCAAGCGGAGGCTTTTATGTGTGGTAAGAGTTATGATGTGGTGAAAGCTGAATTAATTAATTCTGGAATTTCTGAAGATATTGCTAGTAATTTAGCCAAGCATAAAATATTTCCAGGTAATCGTCCTACCAATACTATAGTATTACCAGAATTATCTCCTTACTATCTAGGTATGTTAATTGCATTATATGAACATAAAGTATTTGTGCAAGGTATAATATGGAATATAAATTCTTTTGATCAAATGGGGGTTGAATTAGGTAAACAGTTAGCTAAAGTTATTTTATCTGAAATTAAGCAAGGAAGCACGAATGATTCTCATGATAGCTCAACTGAAGCATTGATAAAATATTTTATAAATAAATCAAAATCTTAATGGAATAATATGGATAATCAATTAAATGTTAAACAGCGCCAATATCTAAAAGGATTGGCGCATAGTCTTGAGCCTGTTGTAATCATTGGCAATAATGGCCTTAGTGATGCTGTTATAAAAGAAATCAATGTGAATTTAAAAGCGCATGAGCTCATTAAGGTTAGAGTATTAGGGGATGATAGAAAAAATAGAATTACCATCATTGATGAAATCTGTGAAAAAACTTCTTCTAATTTAGTGCAACATATAGGAAAATTATTAGTATTATATAAACCTTCAGATAAGAAGAAAATTAATTTAATAAATGCAAAATAAAAGGTTTTGATTATGAAGAAATATAAAGTTGCCATATTAGGACTTGGTGCTATATTTGATCGCCACATATCTGCTATTATAGGTAATCAAGGTCATTTTGAGTTAATTGGTGTGTATGATATTAAATCTGATCTCACACAATCGAAAAGTCAAGAATTACAGGTGAAAGCATATTTGACTGAACAAGAAGTATATTTAGATAATGAGGTAAATTGTGTGGTTATTTTAACCCCAAGTAATTTACATTACTCACAAGCTTTAACCGCAATTAAAAATCATAAGCATGTGATTATTGAGAAACCTGCAACATTCCTATCTTCAGAATTAGATCATTTAGTACAAATTGCAAAAGAAAATAATGTAGAAGCCTATGCTATTTTACAAGTTAGGTTAAATCAATCAGTTGAAATTGCTAAATTGGCTATTCAGCATGGATTATTAGGTAAGATCAGAAATATTTCGCTGATTCAAAATTGGCAACGACCACAAGAGTATTTTTCTGGTTGGCGAGGTGCTATGGTCACAAGTGGTGGAATTCTACGCGAATTTGCGATTCATTATTTGGATATTTTGCAATATTTAGTGGGTAAGCCTAATGTCAAATCGGCAATATTTTTTAACACCAAATTTAAAAATACTGATGTTGATGATAGTATATATGCCTTATTTGATTATAATGATTTTGGTGGTATGATGCAAGTATCAATAGCTGCAGAGCCGAAAAACATTGAATGTGGTTTAAATATAAACGGAGAAAATGGGGTAATTAAATTAGGTGGTAAATCGTTAGATGAGATTATTCAAGCAGATTTTTTAAATGACGATATTACACAAAAATTTATGCAAATCAAAAATAAAATTATGGATAAAAATATCATGCTGGCAGTTTTAACTTATGATATGAGCAACCCTGTCTTTTCTGAAAAACGTTGTGACTTACTCAAATACGTACCTAATAAATATTCTACCGACTGGGTAGATAAATTTGTTCATAATATTACTCCACA
>CALFYC010000172.1 GCA_937952895.1 uncultured Neisseriaceae bacterium | reverse complement strand
ATAAACAAACTAACAACAAAACAAGGTCAAATAAAAAAAATTGAATATAACAAACATGCCGTGCATTTTCATCAATAAAAATATATATTTATGATATATTAAAGCTATAATGAAATTTATTTAGGAGTTAAGTTTAATGAGCTTATGTTTAGGTGGTTTGGAAAAGGATAAAAATGGGGATTATTATTATAGCTGCCTATGCTTAAATTTAAGGAAAGAATTATATTCAAGATTACCTGGAGAAGATTTAACTATAAACAATATTGAAGCAAGTCTCCGAGGAGCAACACAGTTGCGAACAGATCGCAATGTGCCAAAAGAGGTTGTAGAAATAATAAGTAAATTAATTTTAAGTTATAATGGTAATAATAGCTTGGCTTTAAGTAGAGTAAATGGATTTTTAACATTTATTGGAATACATTCAAAAAATTTGGTAGAAAATCCTGGAGTTAAAGACGGAATGTTTGACAGTATAGAGGATATGTTAAGTAAGTTAAAAATTAACCAAGATGATTATGTGAATAAAACCTATTAATAAAATATTGTCATTATATTTAAAACATATATTTATGATACAATCTTGATGTATTATATTTTACGGTAGTAGAATGAATAAAATTATAAAAATAGATGAGGATTTGCAAAATAGAGTTTCTACTATACCTGGAATCCAAATCGTGCTGGATAGCGATCTTGCAACTTTATATAGAATAAACACCAAAATTTTAATCAAGCCGTAAAAAGAAATGAAGCTAGATTTCCAGAAAGATATAGATTTCAACTTACAGAACAAGAATTTCTAAACTTGAGGTCACAAATTGTGACCTCAAGTTTGCATGGTGGTAGAAGATATATGCCATATGTCTTTACAGAGCATGGAGTATCCATGTTAAGCGCTGTATTAAAAAGTGACACTGCGGTAGAGATAAGTCTAAAAATAATTGATAGCTTTATCGATATGAGGCGGTTTATTTCTAAAAATGCGGGCATTTTTCAACGGCTTGAAAATGTAGAGCAGAAATTATTAAATCATCATGACAAATTTAACCAAATATTTAATGCTCTAGAGTCGCATGATTACACATTATGGAATATTTGAAATTAAACCATAAATACTCGGAAAAATTAAATGTTTATAAATAAAAGAGATTTAAACTCTGTAAATGTCACTTAGATTATGGGTTTTCAAAAATTCGCCAAAATTTTATTTTTACTTTTAATAAGGTTACACAAGTTTTAAATTATTACAAATGATTTTGTTTAAAGAAGAAAGTATTAAACATGAAATTAATAAAATACGATGATGTAAAAAGTAAGATAATTGAGATTAGAAATGAAGACGTGATCTTGGACGTAGAAGTAGCCTTACTATATGGAGTTGAGACTAGACGAGTGAATGAAGCAGTGACTAGGAATAAAGAAAAATTTCCATAAGGTTTTATTTTCAAGCTTACAGTTGCTGAGAAAAATAAACTGGTCGCAAATTGCGACCAGTTCGATAGCCTGAAGCATTCTACAGCTGTACCAAAGGCTTTTACCGAACGAGGGCTTTACATGTTAGCAACAATACTTAAAAGCCCTAAGGCTATAGGAACGACAATAATTAATGCCTTTTATCAATTAAAGAAATTAACGCAAAATGTATATGAGTTTTCAAAAGCTAAAACAGATAAACAACGAGTCAAGATATTTGAAAATACAACTGAAATAATTGCTGAACTTTTGGATAATGATTTAACTGTAAGTCAACAAGAAACTAGCATTAAAATAAAATTACCATTTTTAGAAATTACAAAAAAAGTAACTAAGATTAAAAAATAACTTAAAATGAAGTTCATATGGATATTGTAGAAAAAATGCAAAAATATCTTAGATGCAGATAAAGCCCACATACAGGATATACAATATAGTGTCCCCAGTTCATAGAGACCTCATCTTTGAAATTCATTAGGACTTGATGTATCTCTGGTGTGATAATTAACTCTGTTGTCCAATATATCAGATCTGAACTGGCAACTATTCCACCATTTAATCCTACAAATGGGCACTTTATCCCTAATTTTGCTCCAATCATAGCAATTGATAATATTGGTCTGGCACTTGCCAAAATAATATTCATCGATGATTTGCACAATTTTTGTATTATATCAGGCAATCCATCTTGTATGTTATTATTACTATTAAGAATAGTGCCATCTATATCTAACACAATTGTATTTATCTGTGAAGGTATTTTTTCAATGGACATCAATAAACTCGTTGCAAACTAGTGAACCTTATTTACAGAATCTATTTGTGCAAGTATTGATAAAACCAAGTTACGAATTTCATCAACTTCTGCTTTATTGGTTGCATCAATGTTATTAAAGATGATAGATATAATATATTTATTATTTAAATGTGAATAGAAATAACCAGAATAAGCCAGCGTATCATTTAAAGTACCAGTTTTAGCAAATAATTGTTTTTTATAAGATAAAAAATTAGTTTCTAATGTTCCACTTTCACCTGGAGATGGAAGACTTATTTCAATCATTTTTTGCATTGGCAAAGACTCAATAAAACCAAATAAATTAATGATATTTTGATTAGAAAAGCGCTCCACTCTTGAAACACCCGACCCATTTTCAATAGTTACACCTTGAAATAAATTATTCGATTTTAAAAAATTATTAAATAGTTCTAAACTTTGTTTATAAGTATCTATATTACTAGTTGTATATGCCCCAGCTGATAAAAATATAGTTTCGGCAATTAAATTATCACTATAATGATTCATCTTAATTATTATTTGTTGTAACGAATCTGATGCATAATCAAAACTCATAGTTGCATCTTTTGGAATGCTGTCATAAGTATAAGTTCCATTTAAATGAATTTTCAGGTTATTAAGAATGCGTTGAATTGCCATTACTACATAAGTTTTATTGGGAATTAAATAATATATCAAATCCACGTTATCACATGCTTTAGGAATTGCTCCTTTTAAGCTAATAGTCTTATTATCTAATGTAACTACTATTCCATGCGAAAAATGCGAACATTCCGTTCTATTTTTATCAATATAGAATTGGTTTTTTATAGAATACCCATAAAGATTACTTGAAACACTAATTTTATTTTTACGAATATTGAGAGTAAATTTAGAAATATTTTCATTGACCATTAATGCATAAGGCGGAATTAAATCCACATCATAAGGCAAACGCTCTAATTCAGAAAAACTTGGCTCCGAATTAAAAATTTTATCATCAATTACAATATTCCCATTAATTTGCTTAATTCCTAATTGCTTTAAAGATTTTAGTATCTTATTTAGCCCATTATCATCTAATGTTGGATCTCCCCCACCTTTAATATATAGATTTCCATTTAAATTACCTTGTGTGATTGTACCTTGATAAAATAGTTGAGTATGCCATTTAAAATCAGGCTTCAAAGTATATAAACCAAAAACACTAGTAAATAGTTTCATATTGGAAGCTATTAATCTTGAAGTGCTTTCATTATGATTATAGATAACTTGATTTGTTTTAGCATTAATAACTAAAACTGATAAATTAGATTCATATTTGGGCGGAATATTAAGAAGCGAATTTATTGCATAAACCTGATTAATACCAAAAAGAACTAATAAAAGCAATAACCGCGCATATCTCATGTTTAAAATAATTGGTTAATTAGTTTTTAATACATATTTTGTTGAACAATACGGACATATGATTTTATGCTCAGATGTTTTATCAATTTCTAAGAATACTCGTGGATGAGCATTCCATGAAACCATATCTGGCATTGGGCAACGTAATGGTAAATCTTTTTCAGTAACTTCAATATACTTTTCTTTATTTTCATGCATTTCTAACATTCCTTTTAAATATTAAAAATATTTATATTTAATTTATACGATTAATTAATGTTGGGACTACTTCAAATAAATCACCAATTAAGCCATAATCGGCATGCTCAAAAATTGCAGCATTAGGATCAGTATTGACTGCCACAACAGTTTTTGAATCTTTCATTCCCGAAATATGCTGGACTGCACCCGAAATTCCAATCGCTAAATAAACATTAGGTGCTACAACTTTTCCAGTTTGCCCAACTTGGCAATCATTATTAGCATATCCAGCTTCAACAGCTGCTCGAGAAGCACCAACTCCTGCATTTAATTTCTGCGCAAGCACTCGAATATGAGAATCAAAAGCCTCTTTTGAACCCAAAGATCTACCACCTGTTACTACTATTTTAGCACTAGATAAATCTACTGGATTATATGAATTATGTTCAGTTAAGAATTTTACTCGATCATCATTTACCCCATCATAAGAAACTTGTGTGATTAATGCTAAAGTAGAAGACCTATCTTCAACCACGTCAAAATTACTAGTTCTAATGGTGAGTAACTTAATATCTTCTAACGCTGATAATTCAACTAAAACATTCCCAGCATACATAAATTTCTTAAATACTGATGACGATAAAATATCGGTTACATCGCTAATTTGACCAATTTCTAAAATCCCCGCAACTCTTGGCAAAACATTCTTCCCAAAAGCATCAGCTGCAATCAAAACATGAGTATAGTTTTTTACAATTTGAGCAATTGTTGGAGCAATATTTTCAGCTAATAAATGTTTTAAATTAGCATGATCTAATTGTAATACTTCTTTAACCAAACTATAAGTAGCAACATCCCTAACCACATCGGTTAATTCATGCCCAACCACCAATACATCACACTCATTAGCTAATATCCTAGCTGCCCCAAATAAATTAGGTAAATTAGTTTTAACCCCATTTTGTGTGGTTATAATTAATACTTGCATTTATAAAGCCTTTTTTTCTTTCAGCACTTCAATTAACTGTTCAACATTGTCTAGCATTTTACATGATTTTTTAATTTCACCATCATATGCCTGTAATAAAACCGTTGACTCCTTATAGCTAATACCCAAATCATCAAAGTTTAATTGTTCAATTGGTTTTTTCTTAGCCATCATTAATTGAGGCAATTTAATAAATCTTGGTTCATTTAAATGTAAATCAGCAGTTAATACTACTGGTAATTTCAATTCCAGTGTTTCAGTTCCAGAATCCATTTCACGAGCAACAATAACCTTATTATCATCTATTTGTAATTTAGAAATAAATGTTCCTTGTGGATAATTTAGCATCCCAGCTAGCATCTGCCCGACTTGGTTTGCATCATCATCAATAGCTTGTTTTCCCAAAAGAATAATCTCAGGGTTTTCTTGCTTTACAATATGCTTAAAGACTTTAGCAACCATAATTGGCTCAAGATTATTTTCTGAAAAAACCAAAATTGCTCGATCGCAACCGCGTGCCATCGCTGTCCTTAATACATCAATTGATTTTTCGTTACCAATTGATAGTGCAATAATCTCAATATTGGGATTTTTTTCTTTGAGCCTTACTGCTTCTTCAATAGCATTTTCATCAAATGGATTTAATGACATTTTACTATGTTCTGCATCAATTCCAGTACCATCAGCCGAAACACGTACTTTTACATTTGGATCAACTACGCGTTTTGCTCCAACTAATATTTTCATAATCTAATTTCCAGATAATTTTAAAGCAATTTCAGCTAGACGCTTTCCTTGCGCAAGAGCTAGCTGCTTTTCAGCATCAGAAATATTTATATTATTATCTATTCCTGAATAATGAGAAACTCCATAAGGGGTACCGCCACTATTTGTATTCATAAGTTCAGTTTCAGTATAAGGTAATCCAACAATAATCATTCCATGATGTAATAAAGGAATCATCATTGATAGTAAGCAAGCCTCTTGTCCACCATGCATTGAAGAAGAAGAAGTAAATAACGAAGCCGGTTTATTAACTAAAGCACCAGATAACCAAATATCGGTTGTTCCATCCCAAAAGTACTTCAAACTTGCAGCCATATTACCAAATCTCACGGGAGAACCCATAGCTATCCCACTACATTCGAGTAAATCATCAATTGTTACATATGGCACACCAGAATCTGGAATTGAAGGTTCTACCTGCTCACAAGTAGTCGACACTTTTGGTACAGTTCTAATTCTAGCAGTTACACCTTTAACACTTTCAACACCACGTGCAATTAAGTGGGCTAGTTTTTGAGTTGCTCCACTGTGGCTGTAATATAGTATCAAGATCTCTTTCATTAAGACTATATATCCTTGCAATTTAAATACAATTTAAGTTAAAATTGGACATTAACGAACGATATTATATCAGTTTTAAGGTTAAGTTTGTGCTAATCACACAAGCCCAGTTGAGTTTATGAAGAAGAAACACTTATTATTTGTAATTGGTATGTGTGTTTTATCTGCGAATATTATTGCCGATGAAATTGCTAATACTTTTATGTTAATTAATAACTATAATGTAAGGCAGAGTCAGACTATTTGGCAAAGAATGCGCTCTGGATTTATGTTAGATCATAGTGAAAACAAACTGGTTCGCTATTATGAAAAAATGTATTCGAAAAACCCACGTGCTTTTGCAAGAATTTTAGCGGCAGCAAGCCCTTACCTATACTATATTTTAACCGTAACAGAACGAAATGGAATCCCTAGTGAGGTTGCGTTAATTCCAATTATTGAAAGCTCATTTAATGCTAAAGCAAAAACCAGAGCCAATTCAGTTGGATTATGGCAATTTATGAACTTTTCTGGTGCAAGATTTAATCTTGCACAAAATAGCGATATTGATGAACGAATGAATGTAGTAAAATCAACCAATGCAGCAATTACTTATTTATGTTACCTACATCGTATGTTTGGTCAATGGGACCTTGCAATTGGTGCATATAATTGGGGTGAAGGAAACATGTATCGCTCAGTACGTAAATCTGGTCAACCGTTAGGTCAAGTTGACTATAGCAGTCTAGATCTAAGAGAAGTTACTGAACAATATGTGCCTAAGTTAATAGCTTTGGCAAACATTATCGAAAATCCTAAAAAATTTGGGATTACATTAGAAGAATACCCAAATCAACCATATTTTGCGATCATTAAACCCAATAGTCGTAATTCAATCGATCAATTTAGTGCTTTATCTGGTTTAAGCACTAGTGATTTTATGGCATTAAACACTCAATTCATTGATAGTGACTATACATTGAATTCAAATGATATGGTATTATTACCAATCAGAAATCAAAATATCTATTATGCAAGTATTGGCCAAAATTTAGTTAATCAAAATAATGTTGTAATTGCAGCCAATACTAATAATACAGAACCAAATACTAACCCGGTGTCAGATAGTCATATAATTCCAACAAGTAATAATGAATCTGAGTTAGATGGATTAATCCAAAACTTAGCTTTAAATGATAAAGAAAGCATAAGCAATGTTAATGTAGTTAATGATGAAATTAATCAAGAAGTTGCCGCAGATGCAGATCCATCTCCCGCAAAAACACAAAATGAAACACCAATTCAACCAGTAAAATATGAAGTAAAAAATGGGGATACAATGTATTCGATTGCGCGAAAATTTAATACTTCCGTTGAAGAAATCCAAAGAATTAATGGAGTTCCTGATAATAACTTAATTGTTGGTCAAGATCTAATCATTAAACAATAAAACGAACTATTAAATTTAGAAAATATTATGTCAATTTTACGTTATTCTAAAATTTTATTATTAATCAGCATATTGATGTAGTTAATGATAAAGAAAACAAAGAAGAACAAAATAGAATGATTTTCATTAGGGGCAATATAGAATAAAGCACACCATTTAGCTTAACTAGTCCAATCCCTTAATTGATTTTGGTGCGCTTAATTCACTTTCCACATTATACCCACCAGCTAAAGCTTGATAAACTTGCACAATACTATCTAGCTGTTGCATTTTAATATTATTTAAAGTAAGCTCTGCCGTATCCACATTAAGCTTTGAACCAAGAACATTTCTATTATCGGTTGCACCATATTTACTTTTAACTAAACTTAATTGATACAAATCTTGTGCTGAACTACATGATTTAACCATATCGGCATAAGCATCATTAATCTTTTGTTGATTCGTCAAACTATTATCTACATTAGAAAATGCTGATTTAACCGTTTGCACATAGTTATAATAAGATACATAATAACCACCTTTAGCCGCTTTTACCTGTTCAAAAGATTGAGCATTAAGAATTGGCATAAATGCTGATGCCTGACCTGCCCAAAACCCACCAGAGGAATTAAAAAGATTTGATAGAGCAAGAGAACCACCACCAGTTAGGCCAGTTAATGAAATCGTTGGGAAGAAAACTGAATTAGCTAAAGCAATATTTGCATTTGCCTGTTTTAATTGACCTTCTGCCATAATTATATCTGGACGATTCTTAAGAACTGTTGATGGTAAATTTGCAGGAATGATACCAGCAATATTTAATTTATTAATATCACCATTAGTAATAATTGGCCCAGGATTTTGATTAATCAATAGCTGTAAGGCATTCTCTGTTTGACTAATACTATTTTCAATTGATGGGATTTTCGATTTAGTTTGAGCGATTAATTGACGTAAACCGATTATTGATGATGCATCTGTTGCACCATCTTGTAATTGCACATTAAGAACACTTTCTAGATCTTCCATATCTTTAATCATTTGCTTTTGTAGGCGTAATTGATTTTTTTGACCTAACAACATAAAATACGAACCAGATACTTGACCAATAACACTTAACCTTGTCGCTCCAACTGCAGCACGTTGTGTCTCAAGTGATGCCTTAGCCAACTTAGTTCGACTAATATTAGTGAATATATTAAAAGTATAACCAGGCATAAAACCAGCACCATAACCATTAAAATTAGCGTTATTTTGGCTACCTGATTGAATAGGTAAATTTGAATTATTTGAAGTTGTATTTGTATCGAAACTATTTCCAGCAAAGCCCAAAGCGCCGGCATTTAAGGTCGGAATCCAACTAAATTGGGCAGAACTAAGCTTAGCTTGTGCTTGTAATACATTGCCCTGAGCAATTTGAATTTGATTATTATTCGCTAAAGCTTTATTTATTAAATCATCTAATACCAAATCATTCATTTTCTTCCACCATGAAATTTGGCTTAGATCAGTATTTGATGATTCAATTATCATACCATTTCTAGTTACAGGTGGGGAATCTACATCTGGCTTTTCATAACTAGGTGAATATAAAGCACATCCAGTAATTACGCTAAATACAGTTATAATAAATGGGGTTTGTTTTTTTAGCATAATATAACCCTATATACCGTTAGTCGTATCAACTTCCACATGAGTGCTGGCACCAACTCTTAATGGATACATTGGATTATTTTCTACTTTAATTCTAACTGTAAAACGCTGAGTTACTTTAACCCAGTTACCAGTTGCATTTTGTGCTGGTAATAACGAAAACGTGTTGCCGCTTGCATGGCTAATACTTTGCACAGTTCCAAAATATTTGGCATCCGGATACATATCTAACTTAATTTTTACCTTTTGCCCCACTCTAATGCGCTCTAAATCAGTCTCTTTGAAATTAGCATCAACCCACCAATTCGTGCTATCAACTATCCCAAATACTGGAACGCCAGATGAAACAAACTGTCCTTGAATTAAATTCATGTTACTAATATAGCCATCAACTGGAGAAGTAATTTCAGCATACCCTACATGATTTTGAGCATTTACCACTTCTGTTTTTGCTTGAGCAACCTGAGCTTCTGCGGCTTTGATTTGAATCTCAGCCTGATCTAATTGATTATTATATTGATCAACTTGCGCACGCGCTTGCTTTAATTGTGAATTATATTGTTGAACTTGCTCTAATGAAGCTGCACTTTGTTTATTCATCTGTTGATATCTAAGTAACTGTTGATTCAAAAATTCATAATTAGCTTTTGCGCTATATAAACCAGCTTTTAGATTCTTTATTTGTGCTTGAGCATTTTTAGTTTGCTCATCAGCATAAATAACAGCTTGACGCTTTTGCTCTAATGACACGGAATAATCAGTTGTTTCAATTCTAAATAAAACTTGCCCTTTTTGCACAAATTGATGATTATTTGCTTGAACATTAGTTACATAACCGCTAATTTTAGGAGTTATGTTAACTAAATTAGTCCCGACATACGCATCTTCAGTACTTGGGTAGTATTTCATATGTCTAAAATACCAAGCCGTAGCTAAAACAAGCACAATGATAATTAGTGATGCTTTTAATATTACCGAAACTCTATTTACTGCGCCATTTTTTTTCATAATTATCCTATTGAAAGTATCAATTTTGTTTTCAGAATTTATTTGCTTAATGCATTGTCATTTCAACTAATCCATCTTTAGGTTTTGCCAATAAGAATGGTAACCCAACTAGTGATAATGCTAAAATTGATGATATAAAGTATAAATCATTATTCGCAACTAAAAATGTTTGCCCTTGTATCGTATGCACAATTATGCCTATTTTATCCGCATATGGCAAATTAGGCGGCAAATGCTGCATAAAATTCTTATACCCCATATCATATGGTGTTATATGTGTAACCATATCACTCCAAGCAACTTGCTGCTGCTGGGACAAAATAGTTGAGGCAAATGAAGTTCCGACTGAATTACCAATATTTCTAAAAAAATTAAATACTCCAGAGGCATCATTACTTAAATTTTGTGAAATCCCTGTAAATCCAACTTGCAGTAGTACCACAAAAGTTGCAGACATACTCATACCTTGAACAGCTCCTGCCACCAAAATAAACCATAAATTCCAGGTTGCACCATAATGCTCTTGCAAGTAATTAGCTAAAATAAATAAGCTCAAACCCCAATATAATACAAAACGCTTATCAAATCTTTTACATAATTGAATGGTTGTTCCAGCTCCAATTAATGCAAATACTCCACGTGGTGCCGTTATATACCCTGCCAAATCGACAGGAAACCCATAGCCATTTTGCATCAAGGTTGGGAAAAAAATTAACACACAAGAAGCTGTTCCCATAAATAAAAATACATACAAGCAAGATACAACAAAATTTCTATTTAGAAAAATTTTAAAGCTAACTACTGATTTACCATAAATACCACGCCAAATAAAGAATATTATCGACACAACCCCTAATAAAAACACCATAATTAGTTTATGTGAAGAAAACCAATCATTTTGATTACCCTCATCAATTGTATATTCTAAACAGCCAAAGCCAACTGCCATAAAAATAAAACTTAATTTATCAAACTTTATCGCTTTAATCGGTGTTTCTTTCATGTAAATCGACACAAAAATAAAGCTTATTAAACAAATTGGCACATTAACAAAAAATATCCAACGCCAATTAAGCATTTCAACTAAATAACCGCCCATAATTGGACCAATTATTGGTCCCAATACTACGACTAAGGTTAATATTCCGATCATAACTGGTTGCTCATCTTTATCAAAATTAGCAACCACATAACCTTGTGCCATCGATGGTAGGAAAGCACCACCTAAACCTTGCATAATTCTAAAAAAAATCATTTCTTCAAGATTGGTAGATAAACCACATAAGACGGAGGAAACTCCAAATACTACAGATGAGACTAAAATGGTTTTCTTGCATCCAAAACGACCACTTACAAAACCCGTCATCATGATAAAAATGGCTGCAGCAACGATATAACTGGTACTAACTAAAGATATTTCATCAATATTACAACTAAGCGCACCCATAATATCCGGTATAGCAACCGCTACAATTGTCAAATCCACAATTTCAGCTAATGATAATAGACA
>CALFYC010000171.1 GCA_937952895.1 uncultured Neisseriaceae bacterium | reverse complement strand
AAGCATGTCGCCGCTTGCTATACGAAATAATAAACTATAACTGATTTGTCCAGCTGCGCCAGTTACGGCTACTTTAACAGGTGATTTCATTAATTGACTCCAAAATTGTTTAGGTAATTATTTTAACAAATTATATAGCTAATTTGTAATTAAAAGTCTTGAATTAAATTATTTGAGGGGGGTTATCTAAGATTAAATAAATTATATCTTGATTTAGATAAAAAAGATACTAGTATAGATATTCAGCCATGAAAAGTGCAGTGCCAATATTATGGCCATAAAGCACGTTTCCTTTATAGGTGATTGAATTAGGTTGCCACATATAAGCGTAAACCCCAAAAAATTTTAAACCTTTAATTTGTGCTACGGAATAGTTAATTACAAGGTCAGCTTCTTGATCTGGTAGATCAGCAACAGTATTTAAAACTTCAGAATAAGACGGAGCAATAGATAGACTGTTATCCATGAAGCGAAGGGTTGGTGTTATTATGTACATTTGCCCTGATGAGGCCTTTTGAACCAAACTTGTCATCCAGGAGTTGGCATACATTGGGTCAACATTTTCATTATAGGTATAAGGCGATACTATTGCACCATGGCCAAAAGCATTTTCAGGTCCCCATGCATCTTCATAACCCATAGTTAAACTAAACCAATTATAATTAAATGCAGCTTGTGCTCCCCAAAAATTACTACTAATAATTCCAAGACCTTTACTGCCCAAAATATCTGGTTGGTTACCCCATTCAGTGCCGCCTTGTCCTCCTAAAGTAAAATAAGTGTTACCATCTTGCCCAATTGGAAATTTTATAGAGTTATCAGCATAAACTAGATTTGCATAGTTATCAAAATGATAACTCCAAAGCCTAACATTGTATAGATTATTTGGCGTATAGTAGATTGCTCCCATAGCTAAAGTGCCATTTGATCCTTGATCATAGCCTGTAGGAATACCTTGAATCGAGCCAGGATTATATAGTGTGTTACCTGTGAACCCTGTGGTGCCTGGGTATGCAGCACCGTTAATTCCAATAACGGTAAGTAACCAGCCATCACCGGGATTTATATTAATAAGTCCACCTTGATAAGTTACGGCTGAAGATTGGTCAGAATAATAGTTGGCGGCTAGAAATGGGCTATTATTAATTCCAATAAATCCAACATCAGCTTGCACAATGTGACTATACTGGTATTCTAAATAACCTTCGGAGAGTTGGTTATATTGTTCTGATGTCATAAATACATATGGCGGATATCCTTCACTCGTTGTTACATTTTGGATAAAAGGGTTACCAATAACGAAGGCTCCACCTAATGAAAATCCAGCAACTGAGCCGGTTTGACCAAAGAGTGTCGAAGATATATTATAACTAACAGGTCTATTCGTATTTTGCTGAATTCCAGAGTACCCATACACATCCCACGTTCCATCAGCAAAAAGGCGTTCAGCAAAATTTTGATCTTTCATCGTTGATTCTGAAACATACTGTGTGCCACCACCTTTGTTTAACCATAGAAACGGATTTTGGATGTATGATTGACTATGGATATAATTATCATTAATATTTATATCTAAATTTTCTGGATGCTTTTGCGCATTTGGGTTTTGACGATGAGTAATATGGTAATTATCATTTAAATATTGAACCACTACTTCAGATCTAACGTTATCATCATCAATTATAAAAGGTGCTGATTCTACAGCATATGTAGATATTGTTATTCCTATAAACCCTATAAAGATGCTGTATCTTATATGCATACGGTTATCTATTTAAAATGTAAAATTACGAGATTGTATCTTATTTGAAACAAACTAATTTAAGTTTTTAATTGACTAATTTAAAAGCTACCCATAATGTATTCCAAGGTATGCTATCAGATTTTAATGTCCATACATGTAATACTAGAAACCACGAATAATTAATTAATAGAAAAGTAAGCAACATAATAAATAAGCTAATTTTACGCTTATAAAAAGATGTTGAATATTGACGAATTATTTTACGTGCTAGATATAAACTCCATAAGGTTGCAAGTGTAAGTAAGATTGCACGTAAAGTATATGTCCAAGTAAAACCAATATTAGCATATTTTTCTAAAATAACAAAAGTATTGGATAATAGTCCAATAAAAACACAGCATGCACCTAGCGGAATTAGCGCTTGGCTTAAATGATTAAAGCTGGTTTTATTCAAATTTCCCATGATACTTAGAGCAATGACTATTAATATTGTTATACTAAGTCCTAAGATAAATCCGATTCCTACAATATAAAAAATTAACTCAAAGCCAAATATCCAAGTGAACACATCATTATTTTGCGGATAATTAGTAAATACCCACCATGGAGCATTAGTATTAAAAACCCACATGATGTTATGGGATAAAAACCATGATTCCACTATATCACGTAGATGCATCAGCCAGAAGCTATTTGGCCACTGAAAAGCTGCCATTGCAAAACCACATAGTCCAAAAATTATCAAGATGCTTTGCCAAATACTTTGCTCTGTCTTGCCGTATTTAACAATTTCTTTATTGGGCGATCGCTTGGTTAAATGAATTGCTTCACGATGATTGCTACATTTGCCACACATTAGGCATTCAGAGTTACTATTCATGGTGCGAATTGGTAAAATGGTTGGACAGTTAACTGATGTAGTTGGCCCTTCATAAATTCTCCATTCATGACGATTTGGTTTGAAACTATGTGGAGCAAGTTTTGCTAATGCTGCAAATACACCAGTTACGGGGCACAAATATTTACACCAAATTCTATTTGATTTTCCATAAATAAACCCAATAATGATGGCGGCAATTGTAGATCCACCAAGGATTAATAATACTGGCTTTGGGTATTGATATACACTAGTTAATTGCCCATAAATAGTTGTAATACTAAATGATACAAATGGCCAGCCCCCCCATTTAAGCCATCTAGGAATTGTACGTTTTTTTCCATAACGATTAGCTAATTCAGATAATGCACCTTCAGGGCATAATACACCACACCATAAACGCCCAAATAGAATAATACTTAATAATACGAATGGCCACCAAATACCCCAAAAGATAAATTGAGCAAAGACTGTCAAATTATGAATTATTGTGGCCGAGTCATTTGGAAGCGGTAAAAATGCTGGAACTATTATTAAAAAGGCATATAATAAAATAATTATCCACTGTATTGAGCGAATAGTTTTTTGATGGTAGCCTAAAAAATTGCCAATTGCAGCAAGTTTACTATTTTTCATGGTGTTTTTGTTGTATACTCCTAAGTCCTGGGCGATTTTTTAAGATAAAATAAACAGTAATCCAATATAATAAATAGACAATTAAATCCGTTAGCGATGGCGTTGAACGATAACCTATAAAGCTACTAAGTATTGGCGAAATATATCCGCCATCACTAATTAGAAATGAAGTATCCCAAATTTTTGTATGAAGTGGTGAAAATAGACCTGCTGAAATTAGTAAATCAGTACAATTTAATAGTAGACCACCACTTAATAGAAGTAGTAAAATTTCAGTTATTTTAAAGAAATATTTCCAATTAAAAATGCGGTTACTTAATTGAAATAAATAAACTGTGAAGATGGCTGCAATTATGCCTAAAAGTAAAGTTATACTCATTGAGAAACTAACATTACCATGTTGACCAAAACCAATTGCATAGATGAAAATCATAGCTTCACTACCTTCTCTAGCAATAGCAATAGCAACTACAATTAATATTGATATATTCCATTTACTATTGGAATTTTTACTAATTGTATTTAACATGTCGGTTTTTAATGTTCGTGCATTTGCTCTCATCCATTTGACCATATATACAATCATAGCGGCTGCTATAAAAATCATGATGGCTTGGAGATAGTTTTGAGTTTCTCCAGTTACAATACTACTTAATTCAATTAGCCCAAAACCTAAAATTATGGCGCAAGCTAAACCAATAGCAACCCCTAGCCAGAGAAATACCATGGCCGATTTTTGTCCGACTTTTAAATGTTTAATCCAACTAAATACAATTCCAACAACTAATAATGCTTCAATGCTTTCGCGCCAAATAATAAAAAATATTTCCGAGAGTTTGCTTTTACTTGTAATAACTTCAGGAGATGAATTGACAGGTTGATTATTAATATCACTAATTGAAGTGCTGGCTATGCTAGTATTCGGAACAACATGTAAAATTGCAGTTTTAGTTTTAGGGTTGAAATCATTAAAGAATTTATAGTCGCCTTTTGCTAAACCGATTTTAAAAGTTTTATCCATACCATCATACACCTCAACTGAAGTATCACTATTTTCAAGCTCAACAGCCACTCCTGTCTTATTTATTACATGAATCATAAACGGATTATCGTTTGGAATAGTATCTGGAACCAATCTAATTTCAGTAGGATTGATAATAGCATTTATGATCAATAAATCTCCATTGTGCGCATATACTAAATTAGTAATGGCTAGTAATAGAAGTAACCAGAGTTTATTCATTAGTAACCACCTTTTTTACCAATCCCAGTCCATTTCATAATATAGCTTTGTTTAAATTTCCAATCTACATATGCTGTACTTAAAAGTTTACTATCAGTGTCTGTATGCCAACCAAATGCATTAGGGTTTGAAGATGCATTAAAAGTTATTACATAAAAACCAGGACCTTTAAGTTTTACATTATCACCATAATGTGCACCGTCAGAGGCAGCCATTGACATTAAAGTACAAGTGGTTTCGTTATTGGGTTTATTTGTTTGATTATTGAATCCACAAGCAATGGGAGATGATTCGCCAATTTTTTGGATGCTGTAAGTAATATTTGCATTAGGTAGCCAATCGCCTGGGGCAAAACCACTTGATTTAATATTATCTTGAGCATGAATATCAATTTCTAAATGAATATCAGAGTCAGAACGAGGGCGCATAAATCCATTAGGTGACATTGTAATTGGTTGTAGATATACGGTTCCTACTTTTATATGCTGAGGTAGTGCTGTTTGATTTTCTAATGCTACTTTGTATTTAGGGTCATTGGCTTTACTATTTAGGATCTTGCCTTGTAATGTCGATGCTTGAGTTATTACATCTTTACAACCAGGATCTTGATCACCTTCAATTTTGGCATTGTCAACAACTGCATTTGGGTTTCCTGCTGTAGGTAATGCGCATAATGGAACTTCTTCTGCCAATACTTGGGTCATACCAAATATACTTAAACTGATAGTTAGTATTTTTATTAGTTTCATGTTAAATCCTTTAAAAATAATCAATTAGTTGAGTTAATGCGCTGTATTTTGAATTTGCTTATAAAATATAGTTTATAAGCAACGATAGGGAATATTATACCTGATAATGAGAATCATTATCAGTTTTTTTGCAGGTATGATGATTAAGTAAACCAAAGAGATATGTCATGCAAATAACAAAAATCATTATTACATAACGACATTCAATCATTTGGTTTTACTGAGAACTTTTAATATTATTCATGAGCTATTCAAGTTTTAAATTTCAAAATAACTCTTTATTTTAGACGTAAGAAATAGTTTTACAGTAAAATAGCGTCTCAGTCTAATATTTCTATAAATCTGAAAAGGGTTGTTCTTATGCAAAAGTTATTAGTTATTTTTTCCATATTTGTTTTACTAATCAGTTGTGCTTTTATGGGGACTCCAGATCGTCCAAATCCAGTAGCAAAAAAATCTGGTTTTTTGCCTGATTATAGTAAATTACAGCTTGAGGTTGATACAAAAGAAGCTAAAATTTATCGTTATATTAATCCTAAAGCTAAACGTAATAATTATCATGCAGTTATTCTTGAACCTGTGGTTTTATACCAGCCAGTTAAGGAAAGTAATAATAAAGAGATGGCAAATGCAGTTGATGAAAGTAGTACAACTTATTTAGCTAATAATATAACAAAGGATAAAGTAAATCAAGTTAGAAATTATTTAGACAATTATCTAAAAGAAGTGGTATCAAAAAAAATGCCGATAACTAATACAGCAGCACCAGGTGTTGCAAAACTTTCGGTTGCAATTACCGGGGCAGAAGTTGATGCTGAAGGCTTTAAGGTGCGTAATGTTCTACCAATCTCTGCAGCAATTCGTTTGGCTTCAATGGCAAGTGGATATGATAGTAAAACCCCGGTTTTAATTATTGAAGTTAAGGTTACAGATAGTTCAACTGGTGAACTCCTAGGTGAGGCCTACAATATTGTAAGTGGGGAAAGTTTCCGCCAAGAAATAAATACGATTGATCAATTTGAAGAACTTGCTAAAGGTTGGTTAGATACTGCAGTTAAATATGCATCAAGTAGAAATCCAGATAATGCTCGTGAAAGTATGCCATCATCTAAAAGTGATGAGTAATTATTTATAAGTTAGTAAGTGAGGTTTGATGACTTCACTTACTAATATCTAAATTACTATATTAATTTTGGATATGATCAGTCAGGTTTCCATCAACAATCCAATTCGCGCCATTTACAAAGCTAGCTATTGGACTTGAAATAAATGTCACTACGTTAGCTATCTCTTCACCAGTTGCCATTCTCCCCATTGGGCCACTATTGATGGCATCTTGATATATCTTAGGGTTGTTTTGTTTAATTCTGTCCCAAAATCCACCTGAGGCAAATGTATGGCCTGGTGATACCGTATTTACTCTGATATTATCTTTAATTAGATTTTTACTCAATGTCTTCATGTAATAAGTTATGGCAAGCTTTGTTGCTCCGTAACTTGGCATTACATGAGAATTCGCAAAACTACTTGCAACCGATCCAATATAAGTAATGGCGGCTTGTTTAGATTGTTTAAG
This sequence comes from uncultured Neisseriaceae bacterium, assembly GCA_937952895.1. Taxonomy (GTDB): domain Bacteria; phylum Pseudomonadota; class Gammaproteobacteria; order Burkholderiales; family UBA11063; genus Aquella. The sequence continues at coordinate 11,535 of CALFYC010000171.1, read as the reverse complement.
ATATGGAATTATTAATTCAACAGATTTAATCGTAGAATTTAGGTCAATTTCTATACTTTTATTCCAATTGTCAGATAATGCACTTACATTAGGTATAAATACATCAACATGTTTTATTTCAGTTAGCCATTGATCAAATGCATAAATATCTGTTACATCTAAAGCTTTTCCAAATAAGTTGGGATGATTGTTTGTAGACGTTAAAAATTTATTTATCCCACTTTGTGTACGAGCACAAAAGTATACATGTGCCCCTTCCTCAAGAAATTTTTGTACAACCGAACTTCCTGTTCCAAAAGATGCACCCGTAACAACTACATGTAAGCCAGACAATTTAAGATCCATATTGGATATTCCTCCTTCTAATTATTCAAAGTTGTATAGTAGCATAAAGGTTATAGGATTGAGCATCCGTTAAAAATACTTATTTAAGAGATTATTCGTGTTGTTTTTCAAACATTTTTGGGCTAGATGGCGATACGTATATGAAAATATTATGTCAGCTAATGCAGGTATTAATCGATCAGTTAGAACCTTTATATTGATGATTAAGCCGAAGAGTGTAAAGTTGGGTAACTATCAGGTTTTATTATCCACTTATTAGCAAAACCCTAATTTCTATAGATGGCTTGACTTTGCATTTGAATTGTTGCTATTTCTCTATCTTGAACTCTTTGAGGTGTGGTTTTTCAAGTTGATTCAATATTAAAGTAAATGTTTTCACATTTGCCTTATCTCTTAATTTATATTATAAATTAAGAGATAAGCGCATTTAAAAATGTACACAATTGTACAATACCAGGTAACTCTATAAGGGGTCATTTTAGATGGCTTAAAAATCCACCCTAAACGTTATTGTGGTAAAATCTAGACCGTAGTTAGTATTTTATTATAAGGGTGTAAATCTTATGTTAATGTATCCAAAGTTAGATCCAGTTGCATTTAGTATTGGTTCCATCAAAGTTCATTGGTATGGAATCATGTATATGTTGGGTTTTTTATTCTTTGTATATGGGGGTAAATATCGCTTAAAAAAATATGGACATTCAGTGTTAACTTATAGACTAATAGATGATTTTATCTTTTATGGTGCGATGGGAGTTATAATTGGTGGTAGGCTTGGTTATTGTTTATTTTATCAGCCGATATATTTTTTCCATAATCCATTAGATATTTTTAAAGTATGGCATGGTGGGATGTCTTTTCACGGTGGAATGCTTGGGGTATTTGTAGGAATTTATATTTTTGCAAGAAAAATTAATTCAACTTTCTTTATTCTATCTGATTTTGTAGCGCCCTTAATTCCATTAGATTTATTCTTTGGTAGAATAGGGAATTTTATCAATGGCGAATTAATTGGTCGTGTGGTTACTTCGAATCTTCCGTGGGCTATGGTTTATCCGCAATCGGGATCAATGCTTCCGCGTCATCCATCTGAACTATATGAAGCATTGGGTGAAGGAATTATCTTGACGATTATTTTATGGATTTATGCAAGTAAGCCACGTAAAACAGGTCAAACTTCGGGAATGTTTCTTTTATGCTATGGCTGTATTCGGTTCTTCTTAGAATATTTTAGAGAGCCTGATGCCTTTTTAGTAGATGTTGTAAAAACAACTGGACTATCAATGGGGCAGTGGCTATGTGTACCAATGATTGTCGTTGGGTTAATTATGTATGCAGTTGCAACTAAAAAATCTACTTTTCCACCAGTTAATTTTCCTGTAGCAAAGTGATATGAATGCTTATGAAGTTCTAGAGCAAGTATTTGGCTATAAAGAATTTCGTGATAACCAAGAACAAATCATTAACCATGTATTAACGGGTAATAGTGCTTTAGTATTAATGTCAACAGGTGGTGGAAAGTCACTTTGTTATCAAATTCCTGCAGTAATTCTACCGGGTGTTACTATAGTTGTTTCACCACTTATTGCTTTGATGCAAGATCAAGTGCAAACTTTAGAGCAAATTGGAATAAAAGCCCTCTATTTAGGTTCTAATCTTGAGCGTGATAAAGTTCAAGAGGTTTTTTTGCAGTTAAAGTTAAATCAAATAAAAATCCTGTATGTAACACCTGAGAGAATGTGTTCAAATTGGTTTATTCAATTTTTAAGTAATATTGAAATTAGCTTATTTGCAATAGATGAAGCACATTGTGTGTCACATTGGGGGCATGACTTTAGACCGGAATACCAAAAGCTTAGCTTTTTGGCGAAACATTTTCCTACAATACCACGACTAGCGTTAACGGCAACAGCAGATAGTTATACTAAAGTTGATATTAAGCATTATTTAGATCTTCATGATGCCAATATATTTAGCACCACATTTCTTCGTGAAAATTTTACCTATACTGTTATTGAAAAAAATGATGCTAAGTCGCAATTATTACAGTTTATTAATCAGCATAAGCATTCTTCGGGGATTATTTATTGCTGTTCTAGAAGTAGAGTTGATGAAATTACAGAATTTTTAATTAGCCATGGTTCTAATGCAAAATCCTACCATGCTGGATTAGAGCCACACATTCGTGAAGCTAATCATAAATCATTTTTACAAAATAACTGTTTAATAATAGTTGCTACAATTGCATTTGGCTTAGGGATTGATAAGCCTGATGTTAGATATGTTTATCATTTTGATATGCCAAGAAGTATTGATCATTTTTATCAAGAGTCTGGCAGGGCAGGGCGTGATGGACTAAAAGCTTATAGTGTCGTTAGTTTCGGATTTAAGGAAATTCTTCAGTTAAGTAATATAATTGTGACATCAGAGAATGATATTCTTAAAAAGAAATATGAATTAGCTAAACTTAAAAAAATGGTTGAGTATTGTGAGACAACGAACTGTAGACGTAAAACATTATTAGACATGATGGGGGAAGATTCAGGAGATTGTGGCTATTGTGATAATTGTTTAAATTCACCAATTATGTTTGATGCAACGACATTAACACAAAAAATTTTGTCAACTATTTATAAAGTTAATCAAAAATTTGGTTCAGGACATATCATTGATATCTTAAGAGGCAAGCCGAGTATTAATGTTCAAATTTGGGAACATCATAAACTTTCAACTTTTGGTTTGGTTCAAGAATACAGTGCTAAAAATCTTCGAAGAACAATTAGACAGCTCTATAGTAGGGGAATAATTGATATTGATTTTGAAACTGGTAATTTAAAACTTAATCAAAAATCATTGCCAGTACTAAGAGGTCTTAAAGATGTGCATTTACCTAAGTTAAATGATAAAAAGACCTTTAAATATGATGCATTATGGCTTAGAACAGAATTAGAAGAGCAAATCTATAAAGATTTGATAAATTGGCGCCACAATAAAGCACAAATGAATAATGTATCTCATCATGCTATTTTACCTGATAGGGCAATTTATGAATTGGTTGCAGGAAAACCTTGTGATATAAATGCCTTAAAAATGATTTATGGGATTGGGCAGACTAGGCTACATTCTTTTGGCAATGATTTGATTGAAATTATAAATTTTTATATCAATAAAGTGCATCAAAGCCAAACTGACCAAGTTCTTCTATAAAATTAGTTTTTATATTGACTTATCATCTGACTTAATTTGAGTGGTTTTATTTTACTCGCATTTCCAGCACATCCAAATTCCTGATAACGATCTATGCAGATTTGTTTTGCTGCTGTTCTTGCCGCAGTTAAATATTGTCTTGGGTCAAAATGATCTGGATGCTCATTGAAATATTTACGAATGGCCCCAGTCATAGCTAAACGTATATCAGTATCAATGTTAATCTTACGCACACCATGTTTAATTGCTATTTGAATTTCTGCAACTGGAACTCCATAAGTTTCTTTAATTGTACCACCATTGTCGCGAATTATTTCAAGCCAATCTTGTGGAACTGAGCTTGAACCATGCATAACTAAATGAGTATTGGGTATTGCTTCATGGATTTTTTTTACTTGATCAATGGCTAAAATATCACCAGTTGGCTGTTTTGTAAATTTATATGCTCCGTGTGAGGTTCCAATGGCGATGGCTAATGCATCAACATTAGTTTCCTTAACAAAATCCAAAGCTTGAATAGGATTGGTTAATAATTGCTCTTTAGATAAAGTTCCATCAAATCCATGACCATCTTCTTGATCGCCATGGCCAGTTTCTAGTGAGCCAAGGCATCCAAGCTCACCTTCAACCGATACTCCAACAGAGTGAGCTAATTTAGTAACATCTCTAGTTACTTCAACGTTGTATTCATAGCTACTTGGGGTTTTTCCATCCGTCATTAAAGAGCCATCCATCATTACTGAAGAAAAGCCTAATTGAATTGCTTGAATACATATGGCTGGAGATGCTCCATGGTCTTGGTGCATTACAACTGGAATATGTGGGTATTCGGCTATAGCTCCTAAAATTAAATGATGTAGGAAATCTGAGCCTGCATATTTACGAGCCCCGGCGGATGCTTGGAGAATTACTGGAGAATTTGTGATATTGGCTGCTTCCATTATAGCTTGAACTTGTTCTAGATTATTTACGTTAAATGCAGGAACCCCATAAGTATGTTCCGCTGCATGATCTAAAACTTGTCTTAAAGAAACTAAGGCCATTATCAAATCTCCAACTTATTAAATAATTGTATAAGGTTAATTGGGAGATATTTTAGTCTATATAAAGATGCCATGCAATATATTTTTAGATATAATTTTTTTATTCTTATAGTATAAGCCGAGATATTCTTGCCTATAAGAACATGTAATGGTAAGATTTGAAGTTCATTAATATGTTAAAATCTGACCTTATATAATATAAGGACAAATTATGCAACAACTTAAAATTAATAAAAATATTCCTGCATCAGCAAGTTATGATTGGTTTAAATTGGCCTTTATAACTTTTAGAGAGATGCCGTTACAATTTATTGCTTTGACCTTCGGTCAAATAGTAACTATGGTAATTTGTTCTTATCTACGAATAGGCGGGTTAGTTTCTCCAATGTTTATTGCGGGGTTTGCAGATCTTGCAAGTCAGGTAGATACTCAAAAAAGAAATGGTGTAATTAATACTTTTAAAAAGTTGTTACTTAATAAAAATCTGATTTTATTAATGCTGATCAATTTATTTTGCTCTTTATTGAGTTTGGTATTATTATTAGTTGATTTAGGTAATAGTGCAAGCCTTGCCCAGAAAATATTTATTTCGGTAGTGCTAATTGTTTTTATGGTTACTGTAAATATGGCAATGTGGATTTCTCCAGTTATTTGTGCTTTTAATAATATAGGCCCACTTGCGGCTATGCGTTTAAGTTTAAAAGTTGGATTATATAATCTTCTAACTTGGTTTTTATATGCAGTTTTGTTATCTGCCATTGTCGTTGTGCTGGGAATTGGTGTTATGGCTTTAATTAGTCAAATGATAAAAATTGGGTACGGTTTTGAATTTGGTCTATTAATTTTAGGTTGTGTTATTTTATCAATCCTAAGTTTGATTTTTTATTCAATCGTTAATATTGCGTCTTATCATATATACAAAGATGCATTTTTAATTGAACACGTTTAAAGAATTAGTAGATAATGCATAGCTAACATGTTATTTTTGGCAAGTGCTACAGAAAAAACTATTACGTTGACCAAGGCGTTTTTCAAGAATAATGCTATTACATATTCTACATTCTGTGCCAGCTTTACCATAAACATTATGCACATTTTGAAAATACCCTAAATTACCATCAGCTTTCTTATAGTCACGTAATGAACTTCCACCTAATTTGATTGCTAAACTGAGGACTTCTTTAATAGTTTCAGTTAAACGTTTAGCCTCAGATTTAGTAATTGATTCACCTCTTCTTATGGGGGAAATTTTAGCTAAAAATAAAGCTTCACAGGCATAAATATTACCTACTCCTACAACAATATGATTATCCATAATTAATTGTTTAATTGAGCTTTTCTTCTTGGCTAATTGTTTTAATAGGTATTTGTCATTAAATTCATCTTCTAATGGTTCAGGTCCAAGATTTTTTAATAGTGGATGATCATCTAAACTTTCAGTATAGATAATGCAACCAAAACGTCTTGGATCGTTATAGCGTAATAGTATTTCGTTAAACACAAAATCAACATGATCATGTTTAATTAGAGATGTGTTTTTATTTGCTAAACTCAGTTTTCCAGACATTCCAAGATGTAAAATAATATATCCCGAGGGATTTAATTCAATAATTAAATATTTGGCTTTTCGGGTAATATTTACAATAGTTTTATTAACTGTATTGGTAATTAATGCTTTGGTGATGGGATAACGTAAACTAAAATTACGAATAACTAAATCAGTTATCTTTTGTTTAGATAAAATTTGAATTCCGCGTTTGACAGTTTCAACTTCAGGTAGTTCAGGCATAAAAGATCCCCATTCATCTAATTTTACTGATCATGTAAAACTAAAAATTTATCGTATTAAGGCACTAGTATTTAATACCAATAAAATGTTAAAATAACGTATTTATAAGAGATTAATATCAGATAAATAAACTATTTTTTGATTATAGTTTCTCCAGATTATAACATATTAAGCTAGGTAATTCCCTATGTTCAAGAAAATTTTTACACTTCTAATTGCTTGTTTTTGCATTAGTTGTGCTACTACTGAATCGGCAAATTATGATGCAAAAGAGTTTGATACGAAGAATTATCAAACAAATATTGATAATGCTGTTGATTTTGCAGATGTTCTTCAGGATTTTGATCAAAATAAAATTCCTAAAGCAAGCTTAAATGGTGAGGATTTATCAAAATTAGTACAAGCTAATTTGTATTTCAATCAAGGTGAGTATGCCAAAGCATATGGATTTTTTTACGATTTAGCACTTAAATACAAAGATCCACGGATAATTTATAAAACTATTATTTGTTTAGAACATATTAGTGCAACTCCTGAACAAACTAAGCAATTATCGGATATGACTAGTTTATTTATTCAGGTTGACCCTGATTCAAAATTGGCTAAACTATTTCAAATTAAAATTGCTTTAAGTCATAATAATTGGCAATTAGCAAAAACTAATACAGATTTTTTATTGACCAGTAACAAAGCCAATGCTCGTGCTATCCTATTGTTTATTAGCTCTATTTTAGTTGATAATTTTAGTAATGATATGGCTGAAAATGATACTTTGAGTCAATATGGAAATTATATTGACAATACTTATAGAAATTATCCTGAAGCCAGTTTATTAGCTGCAATTAGTTATGCATTAGCTAATAATGAGACGCAATTGATTAAAGAGTTTAGTTTTATTCATTCACATTATCCAAATTGGCAAGTTTCATTTTATTGGATATCTGCAATCTTGGGGAGGAGTAATAATGCGTTGATTATAAAATTAGTTGACTTGCATCCAGATCTATTAAAAGACCCTTTAGCTGAAAATATTTATGTTGGCGCATTATTCAAAACTAATCAAACGACAAAGCTTAGACAATATTTTACTCCTGATTTGACTTCTGAATCTATAACTAAGAAAAATAATGCATTATTAGGTATTGGAATTACTGAGGCTTATGATGGGGATTATGTAAAAGCCAATCAATATTTAACTCAGTATAAATCAAGTGATGATATTTCGGTAACTAATGCCGCAGGTATTTTAATTGCAACAATTTATGATAATCAAAATAATTATATAATGGCCATTCAGTATTATAAACAAGTAGTAGATAGCAATTCATATTTATCTTCTGTCGCGGTTTTAATGTTAATTAAAGATTATTTAATGGTTAAAGACTATGCTAATGCCGATAAACAAATTGAGGTAATTGCTAAAACTGCGAATTTTACTCAAGAGCAAACAATTTTATTAAAAAGTTCTTTTTATTTAGCATCTGATGAAGAATCAAAAGCATTTCAATTAATAAAGACCAATTATCCACAATATACAAAAGAGAAACACTATTTATATCAATATGCATCTCTAGCTTCATTAACTAAGCAAACTACTTTAGCAATTAGCTTATACAAAGAGTATATTAAATTAGCACCTGAAGATCCATTTGGCTATAATGATATTGCATATGTTTATGCTAATCAGACTCGTGACTATAAGGCAGCTAAAAAGTATGCGGATAAAGCTTTTGAATTGGCACCGCTTGATCCAATGGTTCTTGATACAATCGGATGGACTTATTATCGCTTAGGCCATTATGCTCAAGCTGCGGTCTATTTAAATGATGCATATATTGCAACCGGAAATCCTGAAACAGGTGCACATTTGCAAACAGTCTATCATGCGTTACACAAACCAGAGCTTGCAAGTCAAATAGTTATTTTAGATAAACAGGTTCAGGAGCGTCGGTTAAAGCAAGATATTTTAAGAAAAGCCATTTTGTTATTAATCCACACAAAATATGGTATTTCCGTTAACTAATATGAAAATTAATAGTAAACTAAGTAATCCATTTGTTAATAAGTTATTAATATTACAGACATTAATTGTGGTTATTTGTGGTATGGGGCTCACTTCATGTGCTTTGTTTTATGATTCAACAACTAATACTCAAATAAAATATAGCCGCCCAACAATAATTGATAAAGATTTTGATATATCCGGACGTTTTTCGATTAAATCGCCTCAAAAGAACCAATATGGTAATTTTACTTGGCGCAAAATGGAAAGTTTTGAGGAATTAGATTTTAATACTCCTCTTGGTCAGACTGTAGCTAAGATAACATTAGAAAGTGGTATTGCGACCCTTACTGATGAAGATGACAGCTATACAGGAGAAGATTTAGATGATATGATGGAGGAACGCTTGGGGTTTACTTTACCACTTGCATATTTACATTATTGGATTCAAGGGTTAGAGTTACCTAATCTGCCAGTTACAAAAACTCTTGATAATGGATTTGTACAGATGGGATGGACAATTAGTTATTTAGATTGGCAAGATAAATCTCACCCTAAGATCATTCAGATAATTAAGGGTGACTTAAGTGTGAAATTACTGATAGAGTGGTAAGGTATTTATATAAATATGAAATTTAACAAAATTGATTTTGATCGCGAAATAATTCAAAAATTCCAAACCAATGCTCCGCGTTATACTTCATATCCAACCGCCGATAGGTTTAATTTAGATTTTAATCGAGAAGAGCAACTTAAGCAGATAAAAGCTTTTATACAAAAAGATATACAAACACCTATTTCATTATATATTCATATACCATTTTGTAATACTTTGTGTTTATATTGTGCATGTAATAAGGTCATTACCAATGATCGCACCAACATTAAAAAATATTTATCATACTTAGAAACTGAAATTAAATTATATTATAATCTTATTGGACGTAAACTGGATGTGGTTCAGTTACACTTTGGCGGAGGTTCTCCCTCTTGGATGTCATTAGATGAACTTGATCAAGTTATGTTAATTATCAATAGATATTTTAATTTAGATAATGCTTATGAAATTGCGATGGAAATTGACCCAAGACATACTGGTATTGATTTTATTAAAAATTTAAAAAAGAATCGTTTTACACGCATTTCAATTGGATTACAAGATTTTAATTCAAAAGTGCAAAAGACCGTAAATCGAATTCAATCATATGAAGATAGTAAATTAATTTTAGATAGTGCCAGAGAACTTGGTTTTAATTCTACTAATGTTGATTTAATTTATGGTTTGCCATTTCAAACTGTAGATACATTTAATGAAACCCTAGATATGGTTTTAACAATGAAGCCCGAACGATTAGCTTTGTTTAATTATGCACATATTCCGAATGTTTTTATGCCACAAACACGTATTAAAGAAGAGGATCTACCTACCAGTTCTGAGAAATTAGATATTTTGCAGATGAGTGTAGCTAAATTATCTCAATCTGGTTATCAATTTATTGGTATGGACCATTTTGCAGTACCAGATGATGAATTAGCTAAAGCTTTGAATAATGGAACTTTACAGCGAAATTTTCAGGGGTATTCAACTTTTGCGGACACGAATATGTTGTCATTTGGTGTCTCTTCAATTGGAATGCTTAATAATAGTTATTATCAAAACATTAAGGATTTAGATAGTTATTATTCAAGTTTGGATAATGGACAATTGCCAATTTTTCGTGGGGTTTTATTAGATCAAGATGATGTAATTCGCAGAGATGTAATTAGTGATATTATGTGTAAATTTGAACTTGATTTTAATCTTATTAGTGATAAATATAAGATAGACTTTAAGAAGTACTTTGCATCAAACCTTATAAAATTAAATGATTTAGTTGAAATCGGTCTAGTTCTATTAAATGATGATTTATTATCAGTAACTACCAAGGGTAGATTCTTAATTCGTAATATTGCAGTTATATTTGATAAGTATTATATTCAAACGGGGAATAAACGTTATTCTAAAGTGATTTAGTAATATGATCAAATCATTCTAAATATTTTATCTATACATTACTTCTGAAATTAAATTAATTGTATACACTAAATTTTTAGTTACTATATATTAAATAACTTACTGCATATATGATATAATGATTTTTTAATTATCTATTTTAGGCTTGAGGAAAATTTTAACATGGCTAAATTTCTTAAAAATATTACTTTATTTTCATTCATTAGTACTCTTTTAGCCGGTTGTGGTTTAGGTGCCACTACAGTTTCTGGTGGAGCAAGTGTTGCTGATGGTTTATATGTGGTTTTATCCGATCATAGTTTAAATCTTGTTGCAGAGAGTACAACTTCAGCCGCAATTCTTTTATTTGGAGATTCAGGTTCAAAGACTATAACTAATTTTAATGCTTCGTTTTCGGTTGTAAATCAAAATGAAAGTCCAATTGAAAGTTCGATTGTTTCAGTTACTACAGTTCCTGCAAATTGTTCAATGAATATTTTAAGTAGTAACAATGTTTCATGTTCAATTATTGTTCAAGATAATGAGTCAACTTTAACTGAAAGTGCACAGTATATTATTAAAGCTTCGGTAACTTCTGCAGCAACAGGTGTAGTTACTCAACTAATACCAATTAATTTAACAGTTGCACCAAATAGTGCTGAATCTTTTGAAAGTGGAGTGATTAATATTACACCAACAAGTGGATCACTCTCTGTGCTTGGTTCTTATGTTGGATTATTAAGTTTGGACAATAGTAGAAATGTTTCGAGTGTTGGAATAACTGTTACTAATAACCAAGGGGCTGTTACTGTATGCAATTTATCTACAGAATCAAATACTTGCCCAATTATAAGTATCGAGCCTGCAAACTGGTCTGGAACTGAGACTTATACAGCAACAGCTTCTGGTTATACTACAGCAATTGCTACATTTACTATTTCAGGATCTTCAAACTAAACGAAGAGTTGAGTTTTAATTTAGAAAGGCCTTGATTAATCAAGGCCTTTCTAACATATAGATTTCTTTACGGATTAAACTATTTATGACTTTGATTCAGAAAAAGTATTTTTCTATCAGCACAGTTAAGATTCAGATTTTTAGGGAACGGTTTAATATACCTTTCAGTCATAGGTTTTGGGCATCTATAATGTGGTTT
>CALFYC010000170.1 GCA_937952895.1 uncultured Neisseriaceae bacterium | reverse complement strand
GGCAAACTGGCGATATAATATACCCGTTAACCCACCTAAAAATGCCGATGGCACAAAAGCACAACATAAAACAAGTACAATGGCAATTAAAGCTGCAGCAACCTCATTCATGGCCTGAATACTAGCTTTTTTTGCATTTAAGTTATTCTCATGCATGACACGTTCGACACTTTCAATCACCACAATTGAATCATCAACTACAATACCAATTGATAGCACAATCCCAAATAAAGTCAGATTATTAACACTAAAATTAGTTATCCACATTCCAGCAAATGTTCCAATAATTGCAACAGGAATAGTCAATACTGGAATTAAAGTTGCGCGCCCTTTTTGCAAAAATAAGAAAATTACAATAATTACTAAAATGCTAGCATCACGTAATGTATCAATTACATTATGAAGTGATTTTTCAACAAATTTAGTATTATCAAAAGATACTTCGTAACTAATTCCACTTGGAAACTGCTGTTCGAGCTTTTGTAAAGATTTTTTAATTGCCGTGTTTACTGCCAATTGGTTTGCACCAGGTTCTAAATATATCTGTAACCCAACATTATTATTCAAATTTAATTTACTAATAGTATCATAACTAAAAGCCCCCAGTTCAACTCTTGCAACATCTTTAACTCGAACATATTGATTACTTTCTTGCTTAATTACAATTTGTTCAAATTGTTTGGGATCACTATAATAGCCTTGACCATTTAAGTTAAATGATAACATCCCTCCACCATCCGTTGGTGGGTATGCAGTTTTTCCTGCTGCGACTTCAATATTTTGATCTGCAATTGCACTTTCTACTTCCTTAACACCTACATTTAATTTTTGCATTTTATCAGGTGATAGCCAAACTCTCATCGAGTAAGTTCTATCTCCAACAGTTTGAATATCTCCAACACCTCTAATTCTAGTTAATTCAGTTACAATATTGCGATAAGTATAGTTACTCAAATAGACATTACTATACCGGCCATCACTTTTCATTGAAATTGAAAGTAAAAGATTCTGTGAGCTTTTACGCATAGTAACACCCATTTGCTGAACAACTTCAGGCAAAATCGGCAAAGCGGTATTTAATCGATTTAATACATCCCCAATCACATAATTTAAATTGGTTCCAGTTGAAAAAGTCACCACTAGATTATAATCACCATTACTTGACATGGTTGAGTGCATATAAATCATGCGTGTGGCCCCATTCACTTGGTCTTCAATAGGAGAAGCAACAGTGCGCTCTAATACTCTGGCACTCGCACCTGGATAATGAGCAGAAATTGTAATTGTAGGTGGCGCAATATCAGGATACTCTTCTAATGGTAGACTAAATATTGCCGCTAATCCACATAGCACAATAATAATTGAAATTACTGATGAAAAAACTGGATTATTAATAAAAAATCTTAACACTCTTTACTACCTTTACGTTTATAGTTTTGCATAATTATTACAAAGTAACTTGGGGCAACTAGTGTGCCAAGTATTACTGAACCTAACATTCCACCAATAATGCCTGACCCTACTGAATGTTCCGCATTAGCTCCAGCACCAGTTGCAAACATTAGTGGCATAGCTCCCATTATAAAAGTAATGGAAGTCATAAAAATTGGTCTAAATCTTAATTTAAGAGCATGCATAGCACTTTCTTTTGCTGAAAATCCTTCATTAAAATGCTGTAATGCAAATTCAATTAATAAAATAATATTTTTGGCCGATAATCCTAAAAGAGCAATTAAACTAATCTGAAAATATAAATCATTTGTTTGCCCTCGTGCAAATAACATTACCCCTGAACCAAATAAAGCAAATGGAACACCTAATAGCACAACTATTGGTAAACGCCACATTTCATATAATGCACACAATACCAAATAAATCATAATAAAGGAAAATAGAAAAGCCAAACCTGAATTTTTTTGTGATTGTTGTTGCTGATAACTTACCCCAAACCAATCATAACTGAATCCAACTGGCAAATTCTGAACCTCACTCGTAATAATTTTCATAATATCACCAGAGCTATAACCTTTAGCCGGCTCTATAATGTCTTTAGTTGCCAAATAATCGTTAAATCTTTCCACTACTTGAGGTGAACGATAAAATGAAATTTTAACTAACTGACTAATTGGAATCATTTTATTATCATCACTTTTTACATAAATATCTTCAATCCCTCTAACAGATGCACGATATTTATAATCACCTTCTATAATTACCCATACTAAACCTTGCATTAAGAAAGTAAAATTTATATTATCATTATTATATACAGCTTGCAAGGTATTATAAATACTTTGAATACTCACATGATAAAACTTTGCCATATCTACATCTGGCACAACTCTAACTTGCTCAACACTCGTATCTAAAAGGTGGTATGCATTCTTAATTTCTTTATGTTTTTTTAATCTTTCATCTAACAGGTTAGCTTGCACACCTAAATTATTAATATCTCCACCACTTCTATATTCTAGATAATATTCAATCCCACCAGTAGTGCTGAGCCCACCGATTGGCGGACGATTAAAAGCTCGAATTAATACGTTTTTATATGAACTATTCAATTTATTTGTTTGGTTAATAACACTATTAACTTCCTCTTCTTTATCAGGACGATTTGACCAATTTTTCAATACGCCAATAATAGTCGCAGCATAAGTATTGTTGCCGCCTGAAGCTAAGATGTCCCAACCAACAATTGCTAAAACATGACTGACACCTTTCAGTTTTATGGTTTTTCGTGAAATATCGTTAGCAATTTGTTCAGTTTGATCCAGACTTGCTGAAGCTGGAAGATTAATTGAGTTAAAATAATACCCCTGATCTTCATTAGGTACAAACCCAAATGGGATATGCTTATAGATAAATAATGTTGCGGTAACAATTATAAATAGCATACCTAAAGAATATCTTCGATAATCAATCATTTTTTCAGCAATATATAAATAAACTCCAGCTAATTTCTCTATACAATGATCAAATATTTGACCAAATTTACCAATTTTCATATGCTTTTTCAAAAGTAATGCGCTAACTGCTGGTGTAATAGTTAATGCTGCAATTGCTGAAATAACTACTGTACAAGCAATAGTTACAGCAAACTGACGATATAAAACACCACTTAAACCACTCAAAGCCATTACCGGTAAAAATACCACGGATAAAACTAAGCAAATGGCAATCACTGCCCCAAATACTTCATCCATGGCTAAATTTACTACATCTTTTGTTGGCATCTCTGGATGTAATGATTTCAAACGTTCAATATTTTCTACAATAACAATCGCATCGTCAACCACAATCCCAATAGCTAAGATGAGAGCAAATAATACTAAAGTATTGACCGAATAACCAAACATATATAAAGCGGCAAATGAACCAATAATGGATACCGGTATAGTAATTACAGCAATTAAACTTGCACGCCAATTATGTAAGAATAAGAAAATAACCAAAGCAACTAGAAAGAAAGCATCAAAGAGTGAACCAATTACCCCATTAATTGAAGCAATAACAAACTGGGTAGCATCAAAAGCAACAAAATATTTAAGCCCCGCTGGAAAATTTTTAGACTCTTTCGCGACCTTAGCTAATACACGATCTCTCACATCAATTTGATTTGCATCTGAATCCATAAAAAGTTGTAATATTGCCACATCTTTTTCACTTATTTTACCATTATTAGTAAAAAAGGCTCTTGGTACAGTATTATAAGTATTCGCACCCAATTCAACTCTTGCCACATCTTTAATACGTAGAATTTGAGTACCACTTTCACGAATAATAATACTTTCAAACTGTTTTGGAGTACTATACATTTGCATTCCGGCCATATTAAAGGTCTGTTCTGAACTGTTTGTTGGCATTGCACTACTTCTACCGACAATATAGTCCTCGTTTTGCTCTTCAATTGCATGTGCAATATCGTTGTATGAGACATTTAAGGAATTCATTTTATTTATATCGGTCCAAACTCGCATTGCATAAGAAAAACCAAATAAAGTAACCTGCCCAACTCCTGGCACCAAACTTAAATCATTATATAAGGTTCTATTCAGATAGTTACTCATATATTCTCGATTAAAAGTTCCACCTTCATTATAAAAAGCAAGAACCATCAACAAGTCAGGGGAGCTTTTACGCACCGAAACCCCTAGCTGTTGGACAATGCTAGGCAACAGTGGCATTGTTGCTTGGACTCTATTTAATACTTCATTAACAGCATAATTTAGATCAGTTCCAACCTCAAAAGTTAAACGTACCGATACATTACCGGTTCCTGAACTACTTGATGCCATATAGATGACATTACTTATCCCATTAAATTTATCCTCAAATTGAGAGGCAATATTTTTAGCAATTGTCTCCGCACTGGCGCCAGGATAAGTTGCGTTAACCACAATTGAAGGCGGAGCAATACGCGGGAATTGCTCTAAAGGTAAATTAAATGCTGCAACTAAACCACATAAAACAATTATAATGGAAATAACTGAGGCAAGAATTGGACGATTAACAAAAACGGCAAGCTTCATAATTAATTAAAATATTCCTGTAATCCTTTATACCATTTGGGCATTTGATAATATTTAGAAAGTTTATCAGTCGACATTATAGTATTTTGTGGCCGTCGCGCTCTAAACTTATAGCTATCAAATTTAATTGGTTGTACTTTATTGATATCCAAACCACCTAATTTGAATATATTTTGCGCAAACTCAAACCAGCTACACGAGTCAACACTGGTACAATGATATATTCCATAATCATCATTTTTAGTTTTAATAAAATGAAAAATACATCGAGCAATATCCAAGGTTGCCGTTGGACAACTAATTTGATCAGCAATTACATTCACAGTATCTAACTGATTACCCAAACGCAAAATGGTAGTAATAAAATTACCCCCTTTACCTGAAGCACCGGCTTTACCAAAAATACTTGCAACCCGGAAAATAAAGTAACGTTTTGCATATTGTTTAATTGCAATTTCACCACCATATTTAGATAATCCATAAATATTTATGGGATTGGGAATATCTAATTCAGTGTAAGCACTGGATTTTATACCATCAAAAACATAATCGGTTGAAATATGAATTAAGACAGCATTTACCTCATTACAAAACTTAGCTAATTTATAACTAAAATCACTATTAATTAAAAATGCCTGATCTGAATTTTCTTCACATAAATCAACATTTGTAGTTGCAACACAATTAATTACATATTGCGGTTGGTAATGAGATAGTTTCTCAGCTAAGTCATCAGTTAATACATCCACCTCTTGACGAGTAATCTTAATTAGGTTACACATACTATAATCAGCCAATTTAACAAGGTCTGAGCCAAGCTGACCATTTGCACCTAAAACTAGAATATTTGGCATAACTGTCCTAAAATTTATTTATTTTTATTATTCAATTCAGATTTATATAAATCTTTAAGTGGTGGCATATCCAGATTAGTCTTTGCCATACTCTTATAAATATCAAGTTTACTCCAATAATCATAAAATTTGGCATTTTTAGCTATAACTGGTTGATATAATCTAGCCTTTTCAACTAATAAATCAGCTTTCATTTTTTGACTTTGCCTATAGGCTGACTCGATTACACTGGATTCATTTGAGAATGCTGCCATATTTGTCCTAGATTCAACAATATCAGTTTGAGAATTTGAATTTAAAAGTGCAATATTTTCAATTACTGTATTTTTTAACGTAATACCCAATTCAGGGACTTTAATCACTGACTCAAATAAAGTATAATTTTGATTAAGTTCAAATAATGATGAGTTATTTACTTGACTTTCAATTATATTTGTAAGTATTTTAGTCAAATGCTCGTCTACACCTATTTGCTGTATTTTATTTAAATTACTCAAATAAAGTTTAGGCTCATTAATTTGCCAATTAACTAAAACCCCTACACTTACCATTTTATTATCATGAGTTTGCATTGATTCTGAAATAGTAAATAAGGAGGTTTGCGTATTGGTATAAACATAGTCTACTGAACTTAATCCGGGAATTGCCCAATGAACTCCTGGATCATAAATAAACTGTTGTTTATTATAATTCGTAACAACAGCAACTTCACGCTGATCAACAATAAAAATTCCCGCGAAGAATATTACTAAAGCTAACAATAATGGAACAATAAATATTTTCATTTACCTGCCCCTCTCAAAATTGCGTTCACGCCTAACCTCACGAAAATCTTCAGTATATGAATTATCTTCAGATTTAGATTCTAATACATTTATTTTAATGAGTAACTCAGACAAACTTAAATCAAGTAATGGATAATTGTTATTTTTATTAACTGGAATTTGTTTTAATGCTTCATAATAAAGCTCCGTAGCAACACCATCTGGATTTTGTTCATATGCTGGAATTAATTGATTAATCGTATCCACATTATTTTTAGCAATTTCAATTTGCTCTTGATAATAAAGCTTTGCTTCTTTAATTAACTCAGTCGCGATTGGATTTGCATGCGCTACTTTTTGGGTTTCCAAAATTGGGCTAACATTAACTTGATATAAAGATTCAATATTTAATTTGGTAATCTTAATCCCATAACTTTCAATATCATCATTAACTAAATTGCGTAATTCATTTGCTATCACAATAGAATTTGAGTTTTTAAGATCAACAATAGTCTTTTCTGAGATATATTCATGTATTTGAGATTTTAAATGCCAAGAGATCACTTCACCTAAATCATTATCTTCTTGAAGATAATTAGTATATAAATCCTCAGGGTTAGTGATCTGATACGTAAATCTTGCAGAAATAGTCACTGGCTCTAACTCTTTAGATAAAACGACAAATTTTGCATCATCTGCAGTAACATCACCAATTTTAACCGTATTATTTGCCCCACCATTAAATACTACTATTTGTTCAAATGGATAAGGCAAAGTTAAACCAACTTTAATACCTTTTACAACATAACTTAATTTACCCATTCGTACAATTACTCCATACTGATTATCTTGTAGGTAATAAAAACCTGTTGCACACCAAATTACTAATACTGAAGTTAATATAATAAAGCTAAACGTCAAAGCACTTGTCTTATTTCTAGGCAATTTATTATCATTTTTTTTGCCTAATAAACGTGATAGTTTTCGATTAATTCGATCTACCCATTCATCAAAATTACTCGATGGTTTTTTATTGTTTCCACGGTTCATAAATTAATTCCTGTTTCATATCATCTTTTCCAGCTATCCAAGAAATTTTTTCTAAAATTGCAATTTTCAATAAATCTAGCCCAATATCGTTACTAGCGCTTATATTTACCGAATCTGGTTCTCCATCGCTAGTATAATTAATTTTAGGCATTACCCCAAATTTCAAATCAATTTTATTGTACACTATTAATTGGGGGATTTTATCTGCATTAATCTCACGTAATACTTTATTTACATCATCAATCTGACGCTCTTGTAATACATCAACAACATCAACCACATGCAATAACAAATTGGCATTAATTGTTTCTTCTAAAGTTGCTCTAAATGCAGCAACTAAAGTGTGCGGTAAATCACGAATAAATCCCACAGTATCAGAAATTACAACCTCATCTCGATTTTCATTTAAAAAAAGCTTACGTGAAGTCGTTTGTAAAGTTGCAAATAACCTATTTTCCACATAAACATTCGATTTAGTCAATGAATTAAATAATGTTGACTTTCCGGCATTAGTATACCCAACAATTGAAATCGAAAAAATATTATTCTTAGCTCTAGCTTTTCTCTGTGTTTCACGCTGCTTAACGGAAGACCTTAACCTAGCTTTTAATCGCTTAATTTGTTCACTAATCATTCGTCGATCAAGTTCAATTTGAGTTTCGCCGGGTCCTCCACGTAATCCAATCCCTCCACGCTGCCGCTCTAAATGACTCCAACGTTTAACCAATCTAGTCATTTGGTGTGACAACGTTGCCAACTCAACTTGTAAAATACCCTCATTAGTTGTCACTCTACTTGCAAAAATATCCAAGATTAGTCTAGTTCTATCAATAACTGGTAATTTAAATTCTTTTTCTAAATTACGCTCTTGAACTGAAGATAAATTTTGAATAAAAATTACTGTATCAATATTAAGTGTCGCACAGCTAATTTTTAACTCTTCAAGTTTACCACTGCCAACAAAAAATTTAGGGTCAACTTTTGGTCTTGATAACTCAGTTAATAGAATAACTTCGTAACCAGCAGATTCAACTAAAGATACTCCTTCTGCAACCAATTCTTTATAATCTGGATCGCGATTAAAATTAATCGCAATTACTAATGCTTTAATCTTCTTCAACTGAACCACTGTCTCTTAGGGCTGATAAATCTTTTGCAAAGGGTTTAGTCGGCACAATGGTTGAAATAGCATGCTTATAAATTAACTGATTAATATGACTCTTGTTATCTTTCAAAACAACCACAAATTGATCAAATGAATATATAAACCCCGATAATTTAATCCCATTAATAAGATAAATTGATACTGGAATTGCTTCATTACAGATTTCTTCTAAATAAGCCCTCTGTAAATGTGCATTTTTTTTAAACATTCTTATTTCCCCCTACAACACATAGACCTAATTTACTTAGCTTTGTGCTCAAATGGATTTGAGCTACTTTTATATTCGATTTTAAGCGGCGTTCCCACAAAATTAAACATTTTGCGAAAGCAACGTTCCAAATATTTAGTGTAAGATTTAGCCACAGATTCTAGACTATTTCCATGGATAATAATTATTGGGGGATTCGATCCACCTTGATGGGCATAGCGTAATTTTGGTCTAAAATTACCTTTATAAGAAGGTGGCTGACGATTTATAGCCTCCAATAAAATCCGTGTAAGTTTTGGGGTCGGAAGCTTTAAAAATGCTGATTCATAAGCTTCATTAATCGATGTCAATAGTTCACCAATTCCCTTTTTCTGGAGTGCTGATATATAACTAAATTTGGCAAAATCTAGAAAATGTAACTTTAATTTTAAATTTTGCTTAATATCTTTGCGTTCATCTTCGGTTAAACTATCCCATTTATTAATTGCGACTACAATTGATTTACCAGCTTCAAGCGCATAACCAACAATTGTTGCATCCTGATCTGCTATATCTAAATGCGCATCTAAAACCAATACTACAACTTCTGCATCATTAATTGCTTGCATTGCTTTTAATACTGAAAATTTTTCAATCTTATCATCAACTTTAGTTTTGCGTCTAATTCCTGCAGTATCTATAATCGTATAATGTTTGCCAGCTCTTTCAAAAGCAATATTTATACTATCACGCGTAGTTCCGGCCTCATCAAAAGCAATTACACGTTCTTCGCCCAAAATTGCATTAACTAGAGTTGATTTACCAACATTTGGTCGTCCAACCACAGCAAAAGTAATACTTTTCAATTCTTCATTTTCGTTTTCTTTCTCAATTGAAAAATTAGCTAATACATCCTCAATTAAGCGAAACACTCCTTCGCCATGACTTGATGATATTGGATATAAATTTGGCAATCCAAGTTCATAAAAATCACTCACAGCAATCGTTTTATTAACCCCTTCAACTTTATTTACTGCAACATAAATCGGTTTATTGCTTAAACGTAACTTATTAGCAATTACTTTATCCTGTGGCGTAATTCCACCTTGTCCATCAACTAAAAAAACCACAGCATCTGATTCAGCAATTGCTTGCTCAGTTTGTCTGGCCATCTGATACATAATACCATCTTCAATCAAAGGTTCAAATCCGCCGGTATCAATTAGCATATAGCTTCTACCCTTGGATGCTTTAGCTAAACCATAATGGCGATCTCGAGTTAAACCCGGCAAGTTCGCAACTAAGGCATCACGGGTCTTTGTTAAACGATTAAATAAAGTTGACTTACCTACATTTGGTCTACCAACTAATGCAATTACAGTTTTCACTAATGAACCTCTTTTGAAACACTATCCATATCAAGTGATAAATTGTTAAAAATACGAGCAACATCATCTTCTTGATAAATATAAACCGAATTACAAAAATCACAAGTAATTCGAATTTCTTTTTGTTCTAAAAAAATACTGGATACTTCAGAATAACCCAATCCATGTAGCATATTGATTACTCTATCAGGACCACAAGTACAGCTAAACTCAACAGCTAATGGCTCAAACAATAGAATATCATCCTCATGGAATAACTTATATAAAATACTCGTTATATCATTTTCCAGTAATTCCTGATTTCTAAGAGTTTGAGCTAACATAAATACCCTCTTAACATCATCAAGAAAACTTCCACCACGATCTGGCATTTCTTGCAACATAAATCCAATTAATTTTTTTTCCGTTGCAACTAATACAAAAACCGTTTTAAGCTGTTCAGATTGAACCATATAATTATTTAGTGCATCAGAAACACTCTTATTCCCAGCCATTGCAACTATACTTTGATACATCTTGCCATCTTTATTAGAATCAATACTAATTACTAATCGACCTATGTTTAGATAATTAGCATATTCTGCAACTTGCCAATTTTTAGCTGTTGCCCTAATTTTCATATCATTAGTGCATTCACTAACTACTAAATCTACATTTGGATTATCTTGCAATTGCACAATCACCTTACCATCAAATTTAATTGATGAAGTTAATAATACATTTGCAACAATTAATTCACCAATTACTTTCATTATTTGGCTATCATATTCTTTTTGTTTTTGAATTGTTTGCCAAACATCAGTTAAATTAACAAAAGCACCCTTTATTGGTAGTG
Organism: uncultured Neisseriaceae bacterium; assembly: GCA_937952895.1. GTDB lineage: Bacteria > Pseudomonadota > Gammaproteobacteria > Burkholderiales > UBA11063 > Aquella. Next base: position 2,801 of record CALFYC010000170.1, on the reverse strand, counting down.
ATTTAAATGCAAATCGTTGAATAAAGTCATACATTCTTACACCAATTATAAATCTAGTATAGCTGTAGTATATACATCTTGCACATCATCTAACTCATCAAATGCATCAAGTAGTTTTTGCATTTTTTGTGCATCTTCACCATTTATCTCAACCTCGTTCTCAGCACGCATTACAACTTCAGAAATTTCAGGCTTAAAACCTTTAGCTTCAAGGGTGGCTTTTATTTCAATAAAATCATTCGGGGGGGTAATTAATTCAATTGAACCATCGTCATGACTAACCACATCCTCTACTCCAAGCTCAAGACCTATCTCCATCAATTGATTTTCATCAACTCCTGGTGCAAATAGCAAAATCCCACAATGTTTAAATTGAAAAGCCACACAACCATCTGTTCCTAAATTACCACCATGCTTAGAAAATGCGTGTCTCACTTCAGCAACAGTTCGAGTTTTATTATCGGTTAGACAATCAACAATCACGCCAACCCCACCAATACCATATCCTTCAAAGCGTAATTCTTCATAATTTACGCCCTCTAATTCACCAGTCCCACGTTTAATTGCTCGCTCTACATTATCTTTAGGCACATTATTTTCACGAGCCTTTTCTACCGCCAGGCGTAAGCGTGGATTCGAATTTACATCCCCACCACCCATTTTGGATGCAATAGTAATTTCTTTGACTAACCGAGTAGTAATTTTTCCTTTTTTAGCATCAGCTGCAGCCTTTCGATGTTTAATATTCGCCCATTTACTATGACCTGCCATTTACAAGATCCTCCGCTTAATAACTCAAAATCAAATATTTGCGTGATTATAACATTTTTGATAGGCTATTTTGATTATAAGTTTAGGACTATCGATAAAGATACCACTCAATAGGCTATTTTTAGGGATTTTTCAAGATAAATACCGCATAAAGTTTAACAAAAAATGTATGCCTTTACTAGATAAATAAATGTTACAATCAGGTAAACCACCCTTCAATTAATTAATCAAAAGCAAAAATAGTAAGGCAGCAAAAAATCCTTAAAGAACTTAAAGATGATTATGCTTTAAAAATTTGTTCCAAAATTTGCTCGTAAATCGAGCATTAGTTTATTATTTGGGGTTTGCTTAACAAGTGCTACTGCAATTTATTTCTTTTTATTAGGCGGGCAAACTGTCCAATTATTTGGAACCACGTACTTAATTAAAGCTATTATCATTGTTGCACTAGTTGGTATTACTTCGTTAATTTAGGCGTTATCATTTATTATCTTCTTTTCTATTGAAGGCTCTATGATTGCAGAAGCAATTCATGTTGCAATACCACTTATTCAGACTTGGTTACTGAATATTTTTGTATGTCTTATATTTATTTTACTTACTTAGTATGGCATGTCATCAATGAATTATGTCATGTGGATTTCATTGCCGATATATCTTGTAATTCTGATTTGGGGAATTTATAGCATTAATAACCTTCCGGACAGTGCTTCAAATTTTTTAAATGATGTACCCAAAACTCCAGTTAATGTACAAGCAGGTCGTCCATTATGCAATTAATAGTGATGTTTTTATCTATCTTTATGGTAGCTTGGGTTACAGTAGTTATAGCAGATTTACTCTTAAATCGTAAATTACTCAAAATTGCCCACAAAATTTTCCAATACAATAAGGCTTAATACTTAACTATAATCTAGTTGGGCTAATCCCAATGGCTGTTAGTATAAAATAATTGGTCTTTCTATGGTGCTTGGCATATTTAGACTATTAGGTTTAATTTTAGCACCTTTTGTTACAACGACAATTACTTTTACTACGTTTCAAGTTGTGTCATACTAATTAGATAAATAGATATAGCCTAAAAAATTAGACTTTTATAGCACATAACAGTTGGTATTTATGTGCTATAATCACCAGATTGGCATTTTTATATCAACAAATGTATCCCAGAAGGAAATTTATGCGTATTAAAGATTGGATAAAAATTCTTGTTCTAGTTGGAATAGCATTTTTAATTCCTCGCACAATGTTATTTTTTTTGATATGTGGGCTTCTTGATTTTCGAAGAAGTAAACGTTACCAATTAGTTGACGTTAAACGTTACTTTTTAGGTAATGGAATATTAACTTGGGTTTTATCTCCATTTAACTTATTAATGGATTTAATATCCCAACGAAACAAAAGAATTTATAAATTTGGCAATTTATCTTATAGTTGTCAAAATGAAATCAATAAAGTAATTGCAACAGCTAAAAATAAACCCGAAATTATCACTGCCTTAGGTAATCTAATGGAAGAAAAAAAACGTGGAATGATATTTTTTAAATGGTATGGAAAAAATATTACCAATAAAGCCTTAAATATTCCAGAATTTCACGAACAATTTAGATATATTAAAACTATTGGCGTATCTGTATTTAATAAAAATCAATCAACTTCAATCCATTATGGACCATTACGTGTTACTTTACGAGTATTGTTCAATTTAAATGCTAGTTTTAATAATAATATTTATATTGAAGCAGCAAATCAACGTCACTACTGGCATGATAACCCATTATTTATATTTGATGACACTTTAGTTCATCAATCAGTAAATCGTTCAGACCAATTACGTTATTGTATGTTTATTGATATTTTGAGACCTTCAGACTACATTCCATTATTAAATAGTATATTATCCTGCCTTCGTGTATTAATAATTTCATTTAATCGAATATTTTATAAAAATTGGGATATGATTAAATAACCTTACCGGATAATTTTAGTTAGAATCATTCATCATGAAAAATAATACTTTTGATGTAATT
>CALFYC010000169.1 GCA_937952895.1 uncultured Neisseriaceae bacterium | reverse complement strand
AATGGCGTTGACTTTAACTCTGTTAAATTAAAATATGCAGATATATTTAGTTCAATACATAACGAAGCTGCTCAAAATAGATTAGGAATGTTGCAACCAATTATTAACGAAGCTAAAGGCAAATTCAAAATAGAGGACAACTTTGTTTCATATAAGTTAACCCACTCACATATGGGCTACAAAAGTGTTCCAATAACATTTGTAGAAACAGCACATTCAAGACATATTGATTTAGATGATAAAGAAATATTAAGTGCGTTGGAACATCAACGTGGAAAAGTTATCAGAGCTGATATTGAGCTATCAAGATATGCAGATGTAACAACTCCTGGTCGTAAAGTTCGTATGGATATATTTAAACAAGAAGTTGAAACATTAGATAGACTTATTAAGCGTTCTGCTCAGGGCGATAACAACGTGGTTAAAAGTGCGTTGAGAGGCATTATGCCAAACAGCGAAATACAGATTGCTAGATCTATTGGTGGAGCTTTTGGTGTGTATGCAACTAAAATGCAAGAAGCTAAACATGGTCCAATTGCGGCTTTCAATCATAACTCTATTGAGAAAATAGCTGCTGGTTATGGACTTGGTATGGGAGACTTAGAGTTCCATGAAGACATAAGTGGTAATTTTTCCCAAGTAATGACTAGAGATAAAAACAATAATCTTGTACCCTTAAGGTCTTTAATAACAAGAGAGCCAGCACAAGGTCCTGGTTCATCGTTACTTGTAGATGTTTATTTTCACAAACAGTTGCCTAAGAATGATGCATTCATTGGATTGCCACAAATTATAGGCAATAATCAAACAGCCAAAAACGTTCATGCACTATTTGCGTTTGGTGACTTTGACTCTGATACATACAAGACTGCATCGTTGGGCAAAGGTATGTCTCTTGAGAGAGTAAATCAATTGCACATAATGCAACAAACATCTATGAAAGAATTAGCAGTATTAGCAGACTTTGCAAATACAATGGCATTGAAGGGTTCTTCTAAGGACTTAGTAAGAATTGAAGATTTAGCAAACTATGAAAAGAATGCTGCACAGTCTTCAGCAAAAGCTATTCAACGTAAAATGATTGCTGCAGAAGCCACAGACGTTGCTACAAAAATGGCAGAGTCATTAGAATTGCATTTGGGTGCAATAGAAAAAACGATGACTACTGAACAGTTCGCTAAAAGACAGTTCGCGGCAAGGATGGCAATCCATAACTTGGTTGAAAACTTATTAAAAACACAACATGGTGCAAGTGAACAGGTTGGTATAGCATCGCTACCAATGCAACAGTTATCACAACAACTTAAAGGTATTAAAGGTAACGACCAATTACGAACAAATGTTATGAAGGTATTGGATAAGTCACTTGGTCATAGTATGGCTAGTGCAGATGCACCTATAAAACAAATGTACGCACAAGCAAAAGAAGACATTGCATCAGCCATAGCTTCTTATGGTCATTCAGTAGAGGCTAGACAAGGTTCGCTAGAAGCTAACAGAGCTGCTTTGCATAAAAACATTCAAGAGTTTACAGCATCAATTAATGGTTTGGCATCTAATGAAATGTTGCCTGGAGTTGTATCTACAACCTCAGAAGCCAAGACTCAGGGTATGATTAACAAGGCGCGTAACATGATGGAGTATGCTAAAGAAACAGTTGGCAATAACAAGAGAACTCTTGGATTTGCTGGTGTTGCATTGGCGGCTGTAGCTATGACATTGGGTTCTGAATCGGTAGACTTGTCAAAAGATTCTTTGCCATTAAAAACCAGCGATGCTATACTTCCTCCTATTCCAACAGAAAAAGGATACATCACAAAAGGCAGAGATTATAGAAAACAACAATCTCACACCGTCAGAGGTTCAGCAACTAAACCAATCAATAGAGAATCTGTAGATAGAAATATATTTAGCGGTAAGCCAAAAGCAAATATAACTATCAATGACAAAAGAAATCAAGACATTAGGAATTTACAATGACAGAAGAAGTATGGATTAATAATAATAAATTAGATGTTAATCCAACAGATATACAAATCATAACCAATAGATATAGCGACTCATTCAATTTAACTAGAGAAGATTCGCCATATGCCTTTGTGTCTCCTCATGGATATACAGTTGTGTCGATGGTGTTAGCATTTGATATAACAAACAATGAAAGTATCAATCAGTTGATTTCCGTTTACACTCAAATGGACCAATTCCCTTTTGTGTGGATTAAAAGTAATAGATTAATTGGTAATATATCTGGCTTCTCTCAATCAGTAGATGGCTATTCAATGTATTTAGTAAGCTCATTAACTTTGCGTCACACTGTTGACGCACAAGGAGTTGTATTTTTAAATGCAGAGTTTTACTACTTTAATCATACTCCACTATGTCATTCTTGGTCATTTGTAGATGTGCAACCAATCATTGCTCAAAAGAAATCGTTTGTAAAAAAACAAGATAAGTCAGAACAAAAATACAATTTTATATCTGGACTTAAACCA
>CALFYC010000168.1 GCA_937952895.1 uncultured Neisseriaceae bacterium | reverse complement strand
CCAATCAACTATTGTTCCAATACTATCATTTTGTCTCAAAATACCTTTGACCATACCCATGGATTGGAATGTTCGCGCGGAGTTGAAACAAAATCGCATACAATTAGGTTTCAATGCAAATTCATCTCTCCGAAAAGAAACAAATGTCTCTTTCCTCCCAGGACAACCCTTTCAAATTGATATTAAAGAAAAAGAAAAATCTGAAACCCTAATAAAACCAGTATTAATAGAATATTGGTTAATGCTTTCTTTCATTATTTCAAATATATCTTCTTTTATTGAATATTTATGAAGTATTTCTCGCAAAAAATAAACAAACGCAGAAGAACTTATTAAAAATAAATCATTATAAGATTGTGAATTAATTATCAAATCTTTAAACTTTAAATCGTCTTCTTTGATTTCACTTATATAGAAAATATTTGACACATTAATTTCTCATTAAAAAACTTAAATTGGATAATCTAGAATCAAGTAAATTTAATTTATCTTTATAAACTGTCCAAAAGTTATAAAAAATTTCATTAATTTTTACTACATAAAACAATTTAGAACATTTAGAGGATGCATATTGATTTATAAATTCTATAGATATTTTTTTATTCTGTTGGTTGTAAGACTCAATAATTTCATTTTGAGTTAATCTATAAGTATTTTTATATTGGGCATAAGAAACATCATACAAAGATTTAGCATAAGCTAAATTACTCATAATGCATTCATTAATTTCTATATATTTTAAATTAAATAAAACAAGTTCTGGTTGTGATATTTTATCAGAAATTGGAGGAAGTTTTAAAAAATCCTCCCATTCTAATAAAGTTCTACCTCTAAAATTTAAACCAGAAACAATTGCTTGTTCTACTTTAAGAAAGTCATCACAAGCATCAATCATAGAATCTATAATATCTGTCACTTAAACCTCTCGGAAAGTGCAATCAGCTTATGGGCAATAACCAAACTGTTTAAATGTGGATCTTCTGGATATTTCATCAAAGCTGATTCAACAGAAAAATAATCTTTTGGTTCAACCATCATAAGATCAGGATTTATAGCAATTACAGGTATTGAAATAGCCATCAGCAAATTAGCAATATATATAAAATACTCTGAAGTAGTAAGCATATCTTTAGCATTTGAGTCAACAAACTCATTTATTTTTGTTTGTATCTTTTGGAGGTTCATTATTTACATCTCTTAAAATTTTACTAATATTCTCTCCATAAGCAATACCAACTGCAACACTGTCAGTTTCGTCATTATTGTTAAAAGAAAAAGCAGCATGATTTGACAAAAATAAAGGAAGAGATTTTGCAACTTCTTCTTTAGTAGCTTTTCCAGATCCAGTAATTATTTTTTTAACAGAAGATGGAGGTATTACATCAAACTCAATTTTATTTTTATAAAGTATGTATTTATAAATACCATTAAGCTCACCTAAGTGAGCTAAGTGACCAACTGAACCATAAGAATAATCTTCAAATATGGCAAAACTAATTTTGTAGCCTAAATCTTTTTGTATATGATTAAGACAAAAATCAAACATATCACCTAAAGAACTTTTCTTTATAAACCGAGTTTTATCAGGAGTTTTGTTGCTTTTGGTAATAAGAGAAGTTTTATAATGTAAAACATACTTATCTTTTTGGCATGATAAAACAGATATTCCAGTAGAAGATATCGAAGGATCAATTGATAAATAATATACATTATTATCCATCGTTATTAACAGTAAGATTTTGTATTAAACTAGCAAGATAGTTAATACCAGGAGATTGAGTATTGTTTGTGTATAAATTTAAAGAAGTTAAAACTAAAGCTCCAATGGCTTCATGCAAAGGCCAAGATCCGTCAATATCAACAGATAAGGAACCTTCTGGATTTATAACAATAGATAATTTTTTAGAGGTATTATTAAGAGGTGTAGTTGTTGGCGAAGTTTGAACTTCTTGAGATGGGTCTGTATTCATATTCAGAAAAGTCTGTATCAAATACTGTTAGACAATTAGGGCAAACTTTTTTATGAGAATAAAATATTATCTCTTTATCAAAAGATATAGCACAAGAGTCGCATGTAATAAGTGGGTGCTCTTGATTGAGCTTATTTGTGCAAAAACAATCTATATAGTGAATTAACTTCCTACTAATATAGATTGTCAATGAAGTTAAAAATGTTTTAAACAGTTTAAGTATAAATACATTCATTCTTTTACTTTAAAAAAAGAAATTTTTTTAGCATCAAATACTGAAGTTAATTTCAAAATAGCAAGCATATCTTTAAAAGATAAATTTAAACTATTGTCATTAGAATCTTTTTTTGGAATTCTATTGTTAGGATATATACATATCTTTAAATCTTCAGTTTCAAATTCAATTTTATTTGAAGACGCAAGACTTTTGCCAAGAGCAGGATCTGACAAATCTAAGTTTTCAGCAAGCTTAGAAAGCAAAGATGAAACTTCAATAATAGATATTTTTTCTTCTGTATCAATTTCTGTATTATTTATTGATACATTAGATATAACTTCTTCGGCAATAATTGGCTCTGAAACAGCATCTTGTTTTGGCTTAATAGAGCATCTTTGATAAAAATCATAAAATGCATTTATTTTTTGCCAAACATTTTGCTTAGCAGTATTATTTGTAAATAAATCTTGTATTGTGTATGGTATATTAATAAGGGCAAAAGAAGTTTGCTCATCAAAAATATCGCTACCCAAAACTTGACGCATTTCAAAAACACCAGAAGCAACATAAGACTTTGCTATTTCTTTGTAAGTGTTAACTGCAAAAATAAAGTCTTTTCCATTCAGATCTAAATCTTCACAAGTAATATCAACAAATTTTAATAAATCTTCAGAAATTTTTGCATAAGCTAATATTTTTATAAAAGCTTGCTTGTCGTTTGTAGTTAATGCTTTATGTATAATGTAAATCATTAATTTTTACCAATAATGTAATCGTATTGTTTTTTACTCACACCCTTAACATAAGATATGTATCCAGCGTAGCTTTTATCAGTTAAAAGTGCATCAGGGTTATTTCTAAGTTTATTTTTTAATTCATGTTTTAAATCTGTACCAATGGACAATTTATTATTTGGTATATCCAATATCAATCCATTAACAACTTTAGCATCGCCTTTGAGAAAAAACTTTGTTTTATCATATTTAAGAAAAAATCCATATTTATTTAAAATATTTTCTATATGTTTAATAACAGTAATGTTTAGTGTGTTAATGTTGTTTATTCTTTGATAATTAGAAGACAAAGTAATATCATCTGCGTATCTAGAGTATTGTATATTTATATTATTTCCGTATTTTTTATTAAGACTACAAATATAATCTTTTATTTCAACATCTATAAATAAAAATATTAAATTAGACAAAACTGGAGTGTAACTAGCACCAGTAGGAAAAACAGAATTATTTACTACAATAAAATTAACACCACCAGAGGAAACAGTACTATTATCAACAATCCCGTCCACATTACCATAGTAAGGCCCACTGCCCACAGCTTGATTAAGCACAGAAACCGAACGGCAAATATCATCCAAGCTTAAATAAGCCCCACTAATAGCATCTGCAGGCATTCCATTTTTATTCATAACAAGACAAGGAAACGTTATCTGATCAGTGTCATGCGCAATAAGGATTTTTTTTGATGGATCATTTAATGAATCAGCTATATAAGAAGCCTGAATTGCAAAAACATCTTGTCCATTTTCTTTTTTCACCAAAATCTGATTAGCAGGAAAAGTCCTCGTTCCATCATCTTGAGCCATTTTACGTCCAGCCATTTTTGTAGAAGAAATAATAGCACTACTCGAATCTACCAATTTTTTAATTCTCTCTATTGCTTTATTTTTTCTAAAAACAGCCTCTGTATTATAGTACATATTTCCAGAAGC
>CALFYC010000167.1 GCA_937952895.1 uncultured Neisseriaceae bacterium | reverse complement strand
GCACCATCTTGAATTCCACCATTATTCGTATCCATTACGACCGAAGCTCTATTACTATTTGCCCCATTATTATTCCCACAACTAATTAATAAAGTAATTAAAAATGTAGTTATAGTACTAGAGAGTATTTTTTTGATAAAGTATTTTTTCATTCCTTTAATCCTTAACTATAATAAATATTAAATTTTAAGCGACAGTTGTAGCTTATATAGAATTTTGCATATCTATCTTTGACAATTGTATTTAAAGAATAATAGTTCACCTAAATCTAAAATCTAGATTAGGTGAATTAATAAATTAGTCATTAGATTCTGACCAATTAATAAATGATTCCCAAATTATTGGGTTTATTTCTGATGGAAATAATTGTGTACTTGATTCATAAGGATCATCATATTGATTATAATAGCCCTTACTTGCATTGATATCCGAATACCCCTTTATACGCCAAGCATATAGATCAGAGCCTAAATAACGAGGGTTTGCAAATGCATTTGCGCTAATAATACTTGAAAGACCAATGTTAAAATAATCAATCATTTGCGCTGAATTAGTGTAATTAACACAATTTTGAGCATTTAAAAATCCAAGAATTATTGATTCTGCAGCTAGCCCGGGTTCACCTGGGCATATATTACTTGGTGAACATAAAAATGCACTTAATGCTTCATTATCAATACTACCAGTTTCCATAGCATCTTCAGTATGACAAGTTGATGGATTATTAAGCCTTGTTGGAGCATTATACCCTTCTCCAGTTGCAACCATATTGTAACCCTGTAAATACTCCCACATAGTTGAAGTAGAACTAGCAGGTAACATAAATCTTAAAGGCGGGTAACTACTTAAATAACTTTCTAAATCTTTAGTTGTTTCATAATTAACTAAGCTCTCATATGTTTGCGTACTTACTGGTCCTGCAGACTGGCTATCACTTGTTGTATCTAAATCATATAAATATTGCAAAATCACAATATTATTTAAATTTGTATGATTATAACCATATGATTCTAAATAAATAGCGGTAGTTGCTGCATCAAATAGAAACAAATATTTTTTTTGTTCGGCTAATTTATAGGCTATTTCCCCATAGAAGGTTTGCTCAAGCTTAATGCCAGCTACCATTGTAGATTCTGTGCCCTCTTTACTTAAAAGTGGTTCATTATCAAAAGCTACGCCATAAGTATTTGAATCTGCATTAATATCTGAAGCAACATTATCCGCAACCTGTAAAACCACACTAGTAGGAGAGTTACCTAATGCAGCCCCCAGATTTTGGGTAATCTCAATTACCGGAACGACATGACTTAAAAAACCAGCATAATAAGTTGTAACCGATTCACCATTAACACATGTCCCTAAAATATTCCCAGTACTTATATATGAATCATTGAGTTGTGGGAGAGCATAATAATTGAGCATTTGATTGACACTTGGCTTTTCATTTGGTGGACAAGTCGTTACAAAATATGACTCTAAAACTGGGGTTGGCACTTTCCCGTTTGGTGCATCTAAAGTTGAAAATACCGGAAAGACAAATTGAAAAACTGTTGTTTGATAGGCTTCTGTTATGTCATATTTTAAAGAAGGTGATTCAATTGGATTTTGAGTACCATAATAATAATCAGTTGCAACACTATAATCCCATACCCCATCACCTTTTGCCACAGGATCCACTAGATGATCATTGCTATTTTGTGTTTGAGAGGTAGAAGAGCTACCACCACTATTACATGCACCTAAAATTATTACACCTACAAATAAAATTACCAATTTCAAATTATTTAATCGAATTTGCACCTTCATAATGAACATCCAATACTTAAAATTAATTAATAATACCAATTTTGTGGAATATAATCATACATATATATTCCTGTAGCACATCCGCCAGGCGCCACACATGCTCCATTAACCTCTTGTGAATGTAAAAATTGATTAGTAAATGCTTTAAAATTGGTTAAATACATGCCCCATGAACCAAAATTATTACCGTCTCCACAGGAAGCTTTTGGGTTATAAAGTGTGGCAATACATGAACAATTATTATTTTCTTCTACACATTGAAGATTAGATCCGTAATAAGATTTCATAGGACCAATGTATTCAGTAGAAAAAAGGTATACAATTGAATTACCAGATTCTTGTGGACTAGGTGGTGTTCCAAAAATTGGTGATGCATTACTATAAATATAATTAATACTTTGCATTATCTGTGATTCTGGATTGGCATTTACATCAATAACACCTTTATATTGAGTATCACAGTTATCTGATTCACTGCCATGACTAGTTGCACATTGATAAATATTCGCCCCTACCGCTCCAATATTTGGAATCCCAGATTGATTTGTTGCCCATTGCACACCTGGAAAGACTCCAGTGTAACTACAGTATTCTCCGGAACAAACTGGAACTATGCTTCCTGACGAAAAGAAATTAACTACAGCTTGTGGCTCAATTTCATCAACACGAATCTGATCATGGTTATATGTGCCAATATTATATATTTCAATTAAATTTAAATCTACATATGGTTTTAAGCCACCACTAATCCAACCTAATAATAATTGATCTGACGATGTTTGCTCATGCACCCAAGCAATCGTTGATTCAGATTGCCCTAAAATGAAACTTTGACCATCATAGCTAATAC
>CALFYC010000166.1 GCA_937952895.1 uncultured Neisseriaceae bacterium | reverse complement strand
AGATAAGCAAGATAAGCAAGATAAGCAAGATAAGCAAGATAAGCAAGATAAGCAAGATAAGCAAGATAAGCAAGATAAGCAATGGGCTGATCAACTACAACAGGATCAAATGAAAGAAACAATGGAAAGTCAGCAAAAGGTTAATCCTAATTTGAATCAATCACAAAATTATCAGGATCAGCATTTAAAGGCTGTATTATCCAAGGTTCCAGATGATCCAGGTGGTTTGCTACGTAATAAATTTAGAATTAATTATCAAAGACAAATGTCAAATTCAGAGAATAATAATGATTAGAAAAATTGTATTAAATATTTGTTTATTTTTAATGGCAAAGTTAGCAATTGCAACAGTATCTGCAAGTGTTGATAGAACAACAATTGAACTTGGACAAACTATCACATTGACTATTAAGTTAAATGGCTCAAGTGATATTCCCAATTTAGATAAATTAAATGAAAATTTTGTAATATATGGAACAAGTAGCAGTAGCCAAATAAGTATAGTCAATGGTAATTCAAGCTCTAGTTACTCTTACATAATTACTCTGTCACCGAAAAATATTGGTAAGCAAATAATTCCAACACTAACTGTTGGTAATGATATGACTAATCCTATTCCAATTGAAGTTATTCAAGGTATTCAAAAGTCACATGATAAGTATAGCAAAGATAAAATTTATCTAGATGTTTTTACTGAAAAAAAACCATATTTATATGTTGGGGTCCCGGTATTACTTCGCTTAAAACTTTATTATTCAATTCCAATTAATAATATAAGAGTGGAGCCTATAAATATTCCAAATGCTAAACTTCAAATTCAGGGTAAGGTAATCCAGTATCGAGATAATGATAGTGGGAACAAATATTTAGTAGCTGAACAAAAATACTTACTTATTCCTGAATCTGTTGGAGTTCTTACTGTGCCACCTATAAAGATTAGTGGTATGGCTTTTCCAAATAACCTTCAAAATATTTTAGCTATGATGAATTCGCAATCTTTTCAGGTAAATTCAAAACCATTAACCTTCAATATAAAACCATTTCCATCTGGTGTGGATCCTGATAATTGGTTACCTGCTACAAAATTAAACATTACTGAAAGCTGGATTCAAGAATCTGATCCTTTAGTTATTGGAAATTTAATTACACGCAATATAACAATAGAGGCCGGTAGTATTTTATCATCGACCATGCCAGATATTACTTTTATAAAGCCTAATGGAGTAAATGCGTATCCAGAAAAGCCAATTAATGATGAATTGATTAAAGATAATAAATTGCTGGCGACTAAAAAAATAAAAATAGTTTATGTCCCAACTCAAGATGGAGTAGTTGAATTTCCAGAAACAAAGATTAAATGGTGGGATTTGGCTAGTAACAAATTAAAAATAGCAGTTATTCCTGCAAAAACCTTTAATATACGAGGTGATAAAAAGATTGCTATAAATGCTAATAAAAGAAATATTACTACTAATTTAGGGAATAGTATAGGGATTGTAAAATATAAGGGTTTTAAACATATAGCATATTATTTAATTTTAGGATTATTTGCTCTTTTAAGTATACTAATATTTCTTAGTTATATTTTATTAATAAGGAATAAAAAAGCTAAATCCCAAAATGAGAAAATTGCATTATCATTAGTTTTTAAAGCATGTAAAAATAAAGATTTAAAGAATACTAATTCAGCTTTAGTTAATTGGGCTAATTATCATTGGAAGAAAAATATTTATAGTATTTCTGAGATAAAAGATTTATCTAATAACTCGAATTTGAATCAATTAATTGAAAAATTAAATTTAGCGCTTTATAAAGGTGAAGTTTTTAATGAGTTTGAGAGTTTGATGGTGGAAATTAATTTGCTTACTAAGATTAAATATCGCAAAGAAAAATCAGTGTTAAAAAGTTTCTATCCAAATTAATTTTTAAGTAAAGCTTATTTAGGGTTTTGTGTATTCTCTTGCTTGTATATTTGCTTAATTAAGGTGAATAGGATAGAGAGAGAGTAGTATCCTTTAAGGCGAATAAGATGATTATATTATCAAGATAATTTGCCTTTGTATTATTTTGCGATTAAATTAAGTCTTATAAATTCGTGTAAAAAAAATCCCAACAGCAAGCATTTTTATGATATAATAATACTAATAAGACGTAAAAATCTTATGCAAAATATTTAATAATTTAAAAGGTAATAATATGAAAAAATCTAATTTTTTTAAAGTTTCAGCTTCATTGCTACTAATTAATATTCCATTGGCAAGTTATGCAGATCATTGTGATTCTAAAATTATAAATAATCTGACTAAGCCAGTAACCGTATCTTTTAGTACTACTAGGGGTGATGTACATTTTAAAGATAGTTCATGTCCAGAGAATGGCCCATGTACTATAAATCCAAACGATTCAGTTGGAATTGTTTATACTAGAACTGATTCCGATATTGATGGGACTGTGGATGCCGATGATATAGGCTCTTTACCCTACACTAATTTCAGTGGGCAGGGAGTTCTTGAAGAGTGCCCTCACTCTAATGACAGCAATTCTGTTAATGGCGCTATTAGCATGGGTCATCATGGAGAGATTGTTTTAAACTAATTCCAAAATATAGTAAATTCAAAATCGATAAAAGAGCTAATATTAAAATATTAGCTCTTTTATATTACATATTATAATGCTATTGAAAATTTAGCACATGATAATCTTATTATGGTTTTAAAATACACATATAAATAAATTTTAAGAGAGAATCTCTTCAAAAGAGTATAATAGATGTGTTGGGGTAATAATAACCATTCTAGCAATTAGTTTATAGCTATATTATGAATATTGTGATGTAAAAGTATGATATGAAATTAAAGTTTAACTTCAAACTTAAGTTAAAGTTAAACTTTTGTATAGATGAAATTGAAAATGTTCAGATTAGACAGTTTTTTCCACTTGGCCAAAATCCAGCTCAACTGAAGTTTCACGACCAAAAATTTGTACATTTACACGAAGTTTAGTTTTATTATATAAAACTTCTTCGATAATAGCATTAAAGTCTACAAATGGTCCGTCTATAACACGAATTTTTTCACCAACTTCAAATTCAACTTTATGCTTAGCTTTTTCTTTAGATTGTTGCACTTGATTTAAAATGCTATCAACTTCTTTTTGAGTGATCGGGACTGGCTTTGAATCTTTAGCAACACCAACAAATCCTGTTACTTTAGGAGTCTTACGAATTAAAAGGCCTAATTCGTCGTTATAATCCATTCTAACTAAAATATATCCAGGAAAAATCTTACGGTCCATTTCATATTTTTTACCGTTTTTAATTTCTTCAACTTTTTCTTTAGGAACTAAAACAGTATTTGCCACTAAGAATTCTTGGATTTCAAGCTCATCTTTTAAGCCTTTTTCAATTCCAAAAGATTCTTTAATTTCATCACCTTTTTTAGGAGTTCCGACTTCTTTATATGCAGTAATTTTCTTACTGATATTAACAGCAATTGTATTTTGTACTTTATCTTCCATGTTTGTTGCAACTTGGACAACATACCAGGCTAAACTCATTTAATTTCCCCTTCCTAGTATAACACTATATAGTAACCAAGAAAGTGATGTATCAACGGCCCATAGGAATAAACCCAAAATTAATACAAAGAGAAATATAATCCAAGTAAATTGCATTGCTTCTTTACGTGTCGGCCATACAACTTTACCAAGTTCACGCCATGATTCGCGAATATAACTGTGTAGATTTAATCCAGTTGGTGAAACCAAAAAAAATAATCCAACAGCTGCAATAATCGATAAAATAACAACGCCCCATTTTAACCAAATATTAATTTTTAGGATATAAAATAGGGTAACTCCAACAACAACAAGTATTATGGCTAGATAATCAAAAATATGATGATTACTACTAGTTTTTTCTTCGGTTTGTTTAACAGGTGCGTTCATAAGCACTTTTCTTTTTGAAAAATAAACACTCTACTAATATTGGTTATATAGATATGTGTTTGGTTTATATAAAATTTTAACTATTCTACCTTGCATCAAACCGGGTTTAACAAACCCGGTTCATCTACTGGCAGGTCAAGAGGGCTTCGAACCCCCAACCTTCGGTTTTGGAGACCGACACTCTACCAATTGAGCTATTGACCTAAATTATGTAGAGATTAAGCTAATATCTTAGAGATAACGCCAGCCCCTACAGTTCTACCACCTTCACGG
>CALFYC010000165.1 GCA_937952895.1 uncultured Neisseriaceae bacterium | reverse complement strand
ATGGTTAACATGTTTTCAGGTGGAGCATTGTCTAGATTTACGATTTTTGCTCTGGGAATTATGCCGTATATTTCATCCTCAATAATTTTACAGTTGTCATCTGAGGTTTTTCCTTATCTGATTCAATTGAAAAAAGAAGGTGAAAGTGGTAGAAAAAAAATTACCCAATATACACGTTATGCAACTGTCATATTAGCATTTATTCAAAGTTTTGGTATTGCTACGATGTTATATAAACAACCAGGTCTGGTAGTAACTGGGCAGGTTCAGTTTTTCATAACTGCAATATTTTGTTTAGTTGCTGGAACTATGTTTTTAATGTGGTTAGGTGAGCAAATTACAGAGCGTGGAATTGGTAATGGTGCATCAATGATTATTACAACAGGTATCATTTCTGGAATTCCAGGTAGCATTAGTAAAACATTGACTTTAACCTCACAAGGCTCAATGTCAATCTTTTCAGCTATTGTGGTGTTTTTGTTAGTAATTGCAATTACTTATGTAGTTGTATTTATGGAACGAGCACAAAGAAAAATTCCAGTTAATTATGCTAAGCGTCAAGTTGGTAATAAAATTATGCAAGGTCAAAGCAGTCACCTTCCATTGAAAATTAATCTATCTGGGGTAATTCCACCAATTTTTGCATCAGCAATTATTTTGTTCCCAGCTACATTATTTGGTTGGATAGGACATGGTAAATTAAGCTTTTTATCTGGTATTAGTGATTCATTACATCCGGGGCAACCAGTCTATGTAATTTTTTATGCATCAGCGATTATTTTCTTCTGTTTTTTTTATACGGCATTAGTTTTTAATCCAAAAGAAACAGCTGATAATTTAAAGAAAAGTGGGGCGTTTATTCCAGGAATTCGTCCAGGGGAAAACACTGCACGTTATATTGAAAAGGTGATTCTTAGATTGACTTTGGCTGGTGCGGTTTATATAACTTTAATTTGTTTATTACCAGAGATTTTGATTTTGAAATGGCATGTTCCTTTCTATTTTGGTGGAACTTCACTATTGATTGTGGTTGTGGTAACAATGGACTTTATGACTCAAATACAATCACATGTGATGTCAGTTCAATATGAAAGTTTGCTTAAAAAAGCAAATTTAAAAAATTTCTAAATAAAGTATGGTGGAAAAAGTATGTCAAAAGATGATGTGATACAGTTTGAGGGTGAAGTAGTTGAAGCATTGCCAAATACTATGTTTCGAGTTAAACTAGAAAACGGTCACACGGTCTTGTGTCATATTTCTGGCAAAATGCGAATGAACTATATACGTATTTTACCTGGAGATAAAGTGACAGTGGAAATGACACCGTATGATTTAAATAAAGCTAGAATTGTATTTAGAGCGAAATAATTAAGCATCTATCCAATAGTTTAGGGTAGCATTTTTAGGGGTTTATGATGAGAGTTCAGCCATCGGTAAAAAAAATATGTCGTAATTGTAAAATAGTACGTCGTAACCGAGTAGTAAGAGTAATTTGTAAAGAAGCAAGACACAAACAAAGACAGGGTTAAGAGTTTATTTAAACTATTAAGTAATGAAGGTTATGTTAAGGTTAGGTGATTATTAGTTGAATTAGAATTTGGTTTCTAATTGTAATGAATAATCTTTTTTGAAAGGAAAAGTAATGGCACGTATTGCCGGAGTAAATATTCCTGATCATGTACAGATTCTAATTGGTTTACAGCACATATATGGAATTGGTCCATCTCGTGCAAAACTAGTTTGTGATCGTGCACAAGTTGATCCTCAAACTAAAATTAAGGATTTATCTCAGGATAAAATGGAACTAGTTCGTAATCAAGTTGGAACTTTTACAATTGA
This sequence comes from uncultured Neisseriaceae bacterium, assembly GCA_937952895.1. Taxonomy (GTDB): domain Bacteria; phylum Pseudomonadota; class Gammaproteobacteria; order Burkholderiales; family UBA11063; genus Aquella. The sequence goes on along the minus strand of CALFYC010000165.1, from coordinate 17,198 downwards.
GGGTGACCTTCGTCGTGAAGTTTCAATGAGTATTAAACGTTTAGTAGACTTGAAATGCTATCGTGGAGTTCGTCATATGAAAGGACTTCCTGTACGTGGTCAAAGAACTAAAACCAATGCACGTACTAGAAAAGGCCCTAGAAAGTCTATAGCTGGTAAGAAAAAATAAGGTTTTAAGATAAGGATTAGATAAATGAGTAAAGCAAACACAGCAACTCGAGTACGTAAAAAGATTAAAAAGGTAGTAACGGAAGGTATAGCTCACGTTCATGCTTCTTTTAATAATACAATCATAACCATCACAGATCGTCAAGGCAATGCATTATCTTGGGCTTCGTCTGGCGGTGCTGGTTATAAAGGTTCACGTAAAAGTACTCCTTTTGCCGCTCAAGTAGCTGCAGAAAAAGCTGGTAAAGTTGCCCAAGAATGCGGACTTAAGTCTGTAGATGTTAGAGTGCAAGGTCCAGGACCTGGTCGTGAGTCATCTATTCGTGCTTTAAACGCGTTGGGCATTAAAATTGTAAGTATTGCAGATGTTACACCAATTCCTCATAATGGGTGTCGTCCGCCAAAAAGACGTAGAGTATAAGGAGAAAATAGATGGCAAGGTATACTGGTCCTAGATGTAAGTTAATGCGCCGTGAAGGTTTAGACTTATCCCTAGTTAGTTCAAGAAAAAGTGCCGATGCAAAATGTAAATTAGCATCAACTCCAGGTCAGCATGGAGCTAAAAGCGGTGGCAAGCTTTCTGATTATGGTATTCAATTACGTGAAAAGCAAAAAATTCGTCGAATTTATGGTGTGTTAGAGCGTCAATTTCGTCGTTATTTTGCCGAAGCTAGTAGAAGAAAAGGTTCTACTGGTGAAAATTTATTAAAATTATTAGAATCTAGATTAGACAATGTGGTTTATCGTATGGGTTTTGGTTCAACGAGAAGTGAAGCTCGCCAATTAGTTTCACATAAGGCAATATCGGTAAATGGTATTTCTGTGAATATTCCATCATATCAAGTTAAAGCTGGTGATGTAGTAAGTATTATTGAAAGAGCAACTAAGCAAGTACGTATTCAAGAAGCTTTGTCTTTAGTTGAACAAGTAGGCTTTCCTTCTTGGGTAGATGTAAACTCTAAGAAAATGGAAGGTGTTTTTAAAACTGCTCCTGAAAGATCTGAACTCTCAAGTGATATAAATGAGCAGCTGGTAGTAGAGTTTTACTCAAAATAACAAATAGCTATAAGGAATAATACAATATGCAGGCGTTGACTAATACCCAGTTATTAAAGCCAAAATCTATCAGTATCAATCCAATAGACGGTGATAATCATAATTGTAAAATTGTTATGGAACCTTTTGAGCGTGGCTATGGTCACACTTTAGGTAATGCACTTCGTAGAGTGCTTTTATCATCAATGACTGGAGCTGCTGTAACCGAAGTGAAAATTGCAGGTGTAGCTCATGAATACAGTGTGATTGATGGGGTTATTGAAGATGTGGTAGATATTTTACTAAACCTTAAAGGTTTAGTATTTAAAATGCATGGCAAGGATCGTGCAACTTTGAAACTTACGAAAAAAGGTTCTGAAGTAGTTCGTGGAAGTGATATTACTTTAACTCATGATGTTGAAATTTTAAATCCAGATCATGTGATTTGTAATTTAACTAAAAGTGGTAGCATTGATATGGAAATGGTAGTTACTGCAGGTTCTGGATATAAAACAGCATTAACTTTAGTTAATGAGGGTACAAAAGAGTCAACCTCTACGGGTTGGATTCATTTAGATGCCAGTTTTTCACCAGTAACAAGAGTTATGTTCAATGTTGAGAATGCTCGTGTAGAGCAAAAAACTGATTTAGATAAATTGGTTTTGGAAGTTGAAACAAATGGAGTTATATCGCCAGAAGATGCTGTAAGAACAGCTTCAAGAATTTTGATCGAACAGTTATTGGTATTTGCAGGTCTTGAGCATATTCCAGAAGTTACCAGTGTTGGTAGCAAATTAGCTAAATCTAAGGAAGAGCCAGAAATGGATCCAGTATTTTTAGAGTTAGTTGATAATTTGGAACTAACTGTGAGAAGTGCAAATTGCTTAAAACATTTGGATATTAATTATCTAGGTGATTTAGTTCAGTTTTCTGAAAATGAGTTGCTAAGAACTCCTAATTTAGGTAAGAAGTCTTTAACTGAAATTAAAGAGTTGCTTGAATCTCGTGGGCTTAGGTTAGGTATGGCTTTAGATAATTGGCCACCTGCAGCAATTAAAAAGAAATAATTTAGAAAGAAGGATTTGATATGCGTCACCGTTGTGCTCATAGAAAATTTAATCGTACATCAGCTCATCGTAAAGCGATGTTTAAGAATATGGCTACTGCATTATTAAGACATGAAGCAATTGTTACTACTTTACCTAAAGCTAAAGAGTTGCGTAAAGTTGTTGAGCCATTAATTACTTTAGCTAAAGTTCCAACATTAGCTAATCGTCGTTTAGCGTTTGATCGTCTTCGTGATCGTGAGATTGTGGTTAAATTATTTGATGTAATAGGTCCACGTTATGCTACGCGTAATGGTGGTTATACTAGAGTCTTAAAATATGGTTACCGTGATGGTGATAATGCTCCACGTGCATTCATGGAGCTAGTTGATCGCCCAGAAGTTACTAATGATTCTGAAACTAGCCTTAAAAAAGCATCAGATGCGGTAAAGGCTGAATAAGCGGCTGTAAAATGATAAATGAAGCCAATTTGTTAATTCAAGTTGGCTTTTTCGTTAAATTTTTGGTTATTAAAATGGGTAAATTTTTACGCTTACATTGGTTTACTTATTGTTTATTGGTATTTATAATTAGTCGATTAATTATGTTATATGAATATAATTTGGCTAGTGATATTTTATTTAAACATAGCCAAGATTTTTTTACAACCATGTGTAAATGGGATTGTAAGTGGTATATAACTATTATTCAAAATGGTTATGATGAAAATGTTCGAACTTATCCTAAAGTATGGAAAGGTTTAGCTAATTGGGCATTCTTTCCATTATATCCATATACCGTAAAATTTTTAGTAGCAGTTACCCACCTTAAAGATATAGTGGTTGGGGTTTTAATAAACCAATTGCTTATATTTGCAGCAATAATTATATTTTATAAATATTTTAAATTATTTGTCGATGAACTACATAGCCGTTTTGGAATATTTTTAGTAGCATTTTCCCCATTTAGTATCTATTTTGCATCAGTTTATACTGAGGCTATGTTCTTATTTTTATCATTATCTTCATTTTATTTCATGCGAATTAATCGACCATATATTTCGGCGATTTTTGGTGGATTATTATCAGCTACTAGACCTGTTGGTGTGATGTTTAGTGCGGCATATTTACTCTATAGCACTAAAAAATATGGTTTTAAATTTAAAGTTATTTTAGGTTTTCTAATTGCAATTAGCGGATTACTTTTATATATGACATATCTACATTTCCATGTGGGTGATGCTTTAGCATTTGAGCATATTCAAAAAGGCTGGGGGCGTAAAGGGATTGATACTAGACACATTACATCTCAATTATTACGTATGTTACAAGATTATCATAATTCGGTATTATTTATTTTTTCATGTATTATTTCTTTGTATTTACTCTGGAATAAGTATTTTGAAGAAGCTTTATTTAATTTCTTATGCATTTTACCTGGGGTTATGACTGGGCAAATGATGTCAGAAGGAAGATTTAGTGGTACTCTATTCACTTTCTATTTAGGATTAGTTCTAATTTCAAATAAATCAAATAGTTTAAAAATTAGTTTATTAATTGGCTTTTTGGTTTTCTATTTATCATATTTCCTTTACTGGATTGCCCACGCATCATTCCTGATTTAAACCAGTCAAATAAAAATCTACGTATTATGGTATAATAATTTAATGGTATATCATTTAGGTATTAAAATTTATGCAACAAATAAAACGTATTATATTATTAATATTAACAGTTATTGGATTAATAAGCTGTGTTGGTAAGTCGGTAAATAGTTCAACTAATTCAGCGAGCTTGGCAACAGCTAATTTAATTACCGGGGATTTATTAATTGGAGATCCTGGAGTAGTTCCTATTGTTAATAATTATTCAACAAAATTTTATGTTTATATTACTAATACAAGTAATCAAAAATTTGAAAATATTAATTGGAGTTTAAGCAAGACCAATTCTGGATTTAAAATTGTTGATACTAATGCAGCATCTTCTTTATCGGCTGGGCAATCAAGTAAAATTCTAATTGAAGCTGAAGCTGCAAATTCAGCCAATGCAGTACAACTAATTGCAACTTTTGCAGATAAAACAACAAAAAGCATTGCTTTAGCATCTGCTCATTATAATATTCCAAATTCAGTGAGTAGCAAAAATATATTAAAGGTATATGATCAAGGAGTATTTAACACTAGTGCTGGAATAAGTAGTAGAAGTGTTTATATTATTAATCAAAGTACATCGTTAATTGATTTGAATAATCCTATTTTTGATAATACTCTTCCTGACAATTTGAAATATGAAATAGGTCAATGTCCAACTTTACTTGCATCTGGGGATATTTGTCAGGTTAATTTAAAAATTACGAGTATTCCAACATCTGGTGATAAAGGGGATATCGCAAATATTGTGATTACTCCAAGTGGTAAAGTATTTAATTCAGGAGGTAAATTAGATCCTCAACAAGGTTCAGGGTTAACGATAGATAGTAGATTAGTTGGAAATCTAATTATATTACCATCAACAGGATTTGTGATTGATGCATTAAATAACAGTGTAGAACCTGGAACTGGTTATATTATTAATAATGGTGTTAAGGCAATTACAGTTAAAGAAATTAAAACTGATAATAGCTTGATATCTGTGACAAATGATTGTTCCTCAGAATTGGCTCCGGGTCAGGTTTGTTCTTATACTTTAAATACCAGTGTAGGATTAATTAAAAATTCAGGGAATACTCTTGTAACTATTCATTATTTTGATTCTAAAAATGATTTACAGACGGATATTGTTGGTGTTTGGAAATATATAGCTCCTAAGTCTGAAATAACTCCACATCTTCAATTTTTAGATAATACAATTATCTTAAATGATGGTAATAATTCGGAAATATTTAATGTGGTTAATACAGGAAATGTTGAGTTATCTGAATTAAGTCTACCACAAGTTCATATAGATGGAGCAAAAGGAAGTTTCACTATTGAGCCACAAGATTGCCCAATTATTCTCTTCCCGGGAGAACAGTGTTCTTATAAAATAAGTTATACTAAAATTCCAGACCCAGAATTATTAAGTGGTTTAATTGGGAATATAACCGCCACTTATTTAAATAGTACTGGAACACAAGAACATTATGCTATGCGAGATCATATTGCTTTAAATGCGGTATTTAATGAAAAACAAGCATTATTTTTAAATACAGATTTAATTCAACACTCAAGTAATTGGAGCCAAAATTTAACTTCTTCGAGTAAGGTTGTAATTACTAATATATCATCTGGGGTATTAACTGGAATTAAATATAGTTCAGATCAGTCATGGATAACAGCATCTGGGTGTCCTACTTCGTTAGAAAAAGGGCAAAGTTGTGATTTAAATGTTACGACTGTAGCAAATAAACCAAATTTAAATGATACCTCAGGAGAGGGGGTATTAACTATAGCTTATGAATTGGGTGGAAGAGTTGCAAGTCAAGGGTTAAATGTTAGCTATCATGTTATTGCAAAACCAGTTGTAACTCCTTTAATATCAGTAGCTCCATCTAGTGAAATACAAGTTAATCTAGTAACTGATTCATCTTATCAGGTTGATTTTTCTTTGGCTAATCATTCAACTGTAACTAATGGTGGGAATAGCCATATCCGAATTAAAAAAGAGCATTTAATTCCTAAAGCAGAAAATGGCATAACTTTTGCTGTGAATTTAGAACCTGGTTGTAAAGAAGTTGGTGATGATATAATTTTAAATAGCCAAGAAGTCTGTAATTATAAATTAACTCTTCATACATCAGGTAATCTGGGCTTAACCAATATTCCACATAGTATCTCATATAATTATGAGGAGTATTCTGATAGTTCAACTGAGCCAAGTTTTACAGGTCATAGTACTTACGAACAAGCATTTGATATTCAAGTTAATCCAAGACGTGCCCAGTTAAGTATAATTAATATGAATGATAATAATTTTGCTAATATGCTAGTTAGGCATTCTTATAGTAATACTTATTTAATTACGAATGAGGGTAATCGAGAGGTTTCTGGTGATATTAGTTTTAGCAATGGTAATCTACCTGGTAATTTAACCAGTGATTTTGCTGATTGTCAAAATCTTCCAGTACATCAAAGTTGTAAATTAACTCTAGTATATAGTCCTTTAACTACTATTGTAGATCAAGATATTAATGTGGCTAGTATTAACTATAATGATGGAGTAAATCTAGTCAATTTGAATTTAGCGAAAGAAGCAATTAATGCAAATAAGGTTGAAGATCCAAATATTGTAGTAGATACAACCTTAAATGGCTGTGGTATTGGTAATGGTTTCTATGAAAGTAGTGTATGTAAGTTAAATGCTGGATCTCAATCGAATAAATTTAGTTTAGTAATGACACTAACTAATAAAGGCGGAATTTTTGCTAGCAATTTTTATTTTACCCCGAAAGATTTTAGTAACTCTTGGGTATTATATGAAAATAACTGTGGAACAAATAGTGCCCCGATTACTTTAGCCAAAGATGCGAGTTGTTCCATAACCTATAAAATGAAAGATGGTGGAGATAGTGCTGCCGAATATTCATTAGATCCACTTCCAACTATGGGCGAGGTTGACTATGGGATTGGTATTAGTAATTTAACAGCTAAAATGAATATTGTGCTTAATTTCCCACTATATATAGATGTTGAGGATCCTATTTTATCTGTTAGTTTTTCCAATGAGAGTTTTGCTAGATTAGAATCTAATTCTTCAGTTGACGTGGTAATAAATAATTGGTTTCAAACGGATAATCCATCTGCAGATATAGTGATATATGCAGAATCTGTTGCAAATAGCGGATTTAAGTTTGTTAGTGGCAATGTTTGTACTTGGAACTTAAGTCAAGAAAATGGTAGTGGGGTGTGCAAAAAAGAGTTTAAGACAGAAGCTCCAGTTGTTGTATCTAAAAATGCCTATACATTACAAGTATCAAGTATTTGGAATGATGCCAAACCAACTTTAGCTAAAATAGCATTGCCAACTAAGGCTCCAATCTTTACGATGGTTTCAAATGGGGCGGGTCATATTTGTGGGTTAACGGCTAATCATAAGGTGTATTGTTGGGGTGGTAACCAAAATGGCCAGTTAGGAATTGGTAGTATTGAAAGTAAAAAGTTTCCAACTCTAGTTATCGGCAATCATGATTTTATAAATATTAATTTAGATTATTATTCGACTTGTGCTTTAACAGTAAATCATGAGGTATATTGTTGGGGTAGTAATGGTAATGGAGAATTGGGTGATGGCTCCACTCAAGATAAATATGAACCAACTCGAGTATCTAGTAATTTAAAATTTAGTAGTATAGTTGCTAAAGGACGTCATGCATGTGCAATAGCTTTAGATAGTAAGGATACTTATTGTTGGGGATCCAATAAATTTGGTCAAGTAGGAATTAATAATACTGTTTTATCAATATTAAAGCCTGAACCTATTGATCAAAGCAAGAGTGGCCAATTCAAGAGTTTGAGTTTAGGGAATGAGTTTAGTTGTGGAATTGCTACTAGTGGTGATAGTTATTGTTGGGGTTATGGTGGTTCGGGCCAATTGGGGCATGGGGAAGGTGTCTTTAATGATGGATATGTTGAATCACCGATTATGGTTAATCAAAAAATATCTGGTCCATTCAAAGAGATTTCAAGTGGTTTGAGGAGTAGTTGTGGAATTGCTATTAGTGGATATAGTTACTGTTGGGGGCTTAATAATTATGGAGAATTAGGAATTGAAAATTATAGCATAGTATTGTGGTATCCTGAAGCCAAAATTTTAACTCCAAGTAGTTCATTTAAACTTATTTCTTCAGGGTGGGTTTTTAATTGTGGAATTTCCGATAATGATAAAAGTTATTGCTGGGGTAGTAACGAATACGGCCAATTAGGTAATGATTCGAGAGTTTCAAGCTTAACGCCAGTTGAAGTATCTGGTTCAGCTAAATATAAGTTTACTAGTATTTCTTCAGGTATGTATTCTGCATGTGCTATTAGTGCAGATAATATAACTTATTGTTGGGGTGATAATAGTTTTAATTTACTAGGTGTTAACCGTGAAGACAAAACATATATTACTGCACCAGAGCCTGTTAATTAGTTATTATTGAACTGTTATTTGAAAAAGCTAGATTATTTAATTAAATATAGTATGGCTTTTTTGTTCATTGGCTAGTTAGTTTTGAACTTAAATAACTTAAACTAGCAATTACTACTATAAAATATGCAAAAGGTAATACTGAGTTAGTAGTAAGTAAAGTAGTAATTGAGGTGAAAATTGCAGAACCCAAAAATGAAAAAAGTCCAAATAAAGCAGATGCAGAACCGGAGAATTTTTTATCTATAAGTTGCATATAGCCAGCACTTGCATTTGGTCGTATAACTCCAATTCCAATTGAGCTCATAAACATAGGACCAATTAAACTAAAAATGTTGTGTGGAATTATTAAGTGGATTAATAACATAATAATTGCACCAAGCCAAATAATTTTACTACCAATAATTACAGATCTACTAGGATTTGAATTTTTTATTATATGTGGGTAAATATATGGAGTAATTAATAAAGGGATTGAATTAAGTGCAATAATAATTCCAACCCATTCTACCTTAATTTTAAATAAATACATAATTAAAAATGGCGCCATAGAAAAGTAAGAAAATAATACGCCATAAGAACAACTACTGGTTGCAAGATAGCCAAAATATTTTTTATGCTTGACTAATTGATAATAAGTAATTAAAATTTGCTTAAATTTTAAGGCCTGAAGGTTTTTTTCCTTATGGGTTTCATTTAAAAAAGTGCTTATAATTATTAAATAAAATATTCCCATAACCAAAAATAAGCTAAAGCTTAAACGCCATCCGCCAATACTTTCTAATAATCCGCCAATAATTGGTGCAAGATTTGGACAAATTGCAATTATGCCCATAATAAATGAAGTCATTGCAATTAATTGTTCTTGTGGATAGATATCTTTAACAATAGTTAGGGTTGATACAATACAACTACTAGCACCAATTGCTTGAATTATGCGCCCAATTAACATTATTTCAAATGAATAAGCACAAATCGTAATTAAACTACCGATACAGTAAACGCTAAGTCCTACTACTAATACAGGTTTACGACCAAAGCGGTCTAGAAATGGGCCATAAAATATTTGTGATATTGCTGAACCAAACATAAAAATACTCATAATTAGTTGCGTGTGTTTTGTGGAAAAATAAACAGCCATATGCGGAAGTGATGTAATGTATCCATCATTAGCAAACGGCATCACTAAGCAAACCGATAAAATTAGATAGGAAAAAAACTTTCCATTATATTTAGTGAGTTGCATTTAAAGTTTCCCTTGTTCAATATTTAATACCGGTATTATATACCTATTAAAAATGTTTGTCAAGTTGGGTTAAGATTTAGTGTATAATCAAGCGTTACGGGAAATATAGGTAGAATTAAATGAATCGTGAAAATAAAAGCTGGTACGTTATCTTAGGTATAATTAGTAAGCGACCAATGTCTGGTTATGATGTAAAACAATTAATTAACAAAATTTCAAATTTCTATTGGTCAGAAAATAATGCACAAATTTATCCGATTTTAAAGAAATTAGAAGCAGAAAATCTAGTTACTTCAACTATTGATGAAAAAAGTGGTGCGCGAAATCGTCGAATTTATTCAATAACCAAAGCTGGATTAATAGTATTAAAAGAATGGTTATCAAAACCTGCCCCAGAAGCTAATTATCGTGAAGAAATTTTAATTAAACTAAGTTTGGGCCAACATTTATCAAATGCTGTTAATCTAAAACATATTCAAAATTATAAAGACCAATTAATAGTTAAGCAGAAACAATTGGTTGAAGCAATAAACCATATTGAATCAAAGCATCAAAGCCAAGCAGATTATAAATATTTACGCATGACTTATAATTATTCTAAACTGATTATTGAAGCTAGGATTGAATGGTGTAAACAAACTTTGAAAGAATTAAAAAATTTGAAGTAGTTTATGCTGTTTTGTTATTCACATGATTAATGAATTACTTAAAAGCCAAATGTCCTTTAGCATCATTTTTAAACACACCACAACAATTAAGAACTTCTAAAAATTTAAGTCCAACTTGGTATTCTAGTAATTCTTGGTTGATTTCTTGATTAATCAATTTAGTTTTAAGTTCAAATAACCATGATTTATGTTTAGCTAATGGATTATTTTCTGTAATATTATTAATTAGTTTTATTGCATCATCCTTATTTAATAAATCTATAATTAATTTTAATTCTTGATTTAATCGGCCAGGAAGAATCGCTAAGCCCATTGCTTCAATTAATCCGATATTTTCTTTTTTGATGTGATGTAGATCTATATGCGGATGAAAAATTCCATAACTGAATTTTGAAGTTTTTCGGTTATTTCTTAAAATTAAATTAATTGAATATTGATCTTTAGACGAATCTAATTTTCTAACAATTACAGTTAATGAATTATGCATATCAGTAGTTTTAGCTAATATATCTACAGTTTCATCGCTATAGTTACGCCAACAATTAAGGATATGGGTGCTTAGTTGAATTAAATCCTGACGGCTTCCAATTAAACGAATTACACTAAGTGGCCAATCTAAGATTTGACCTTCAACTTTGGAAAATTGCTGCCAATTAATAGTTTGTCGAACTTTAGCTAAATCCATTGGAAAAATGTGTTTGCCTCCTTGGAAATGATCATGATTTAAAATTGAGCCACCAACTATCGGAAGATCAGCATTACTACCAATAAAATAATCAGGAACTAAATCAACAAAATCAAATAAGGTTATAAATGTATCCTGATTAATTCGCATATCTTGATGCTGCTTATTAATAATAATTGCATGCTCATTATAGTATGAATATGGTGAAAATTGAAAAAACCACTCCTGGTTATTTAAGGATAAGGTAATTAGCCTATGAGTATAGCGGGATGCCTGGTTGTCATGTCCTGAAAATCCTTCGTTTTCAATACATAATTGACATTTAGGGTAACTAATATTAGTTGTTTGTTGTTTTAATTTTGCAATTTCATGTGGATCTTTCTCTGGTTTGGCTAAATTAACTGTAATTTCTAATTTACCATAATCAGTTTGAGTTTGCCAATGAAGGTTTTTATTAAGATCTCGCACTTTGATATAGTTACTTGCCATACTTAACTGATAAAAGTATAATAAAGCTGCTTGAATGCTGGAATTTATTTGAATTTGTTTAAATTTATCTTCGACAATACTAGGCCTTGGAATTAAATATTGCATTAGATTACATTTGACTAAATCTTCATTATCACCCAATTTTTCTGATAGATCTGGAGATTTAATGATATATGCAAATAATTGATCTAAAATTGTATCTGGAAATTCTAAAATTTCAGTTATGTGGTTTAATTTGACTTCATTGAAAATATTTAAAAGTGAATAGTATTGATTACGTAAATAAATGATATCACGGCTAATAATTAACTGTTTTTGAAGAGCATAATTGAGTAATCGTTCAACTTCAAAAGCTATTTGTGCTGTTAAATCATTAATTTGCATGAATTTAATCTACTTTAAATTGCCAAGAGTTTTTTGATAAATATGGATTATCTGGAGTATAAATATTTTTATTAAAACTTTTCATATTAATTGCATTAGGCACATTTTGGGTTTCTAGGCAAATTCCTAGATGTGTTTTGCAATTAAGCCCACTATTCACAGTGCCATGATTAAATAGATGGTTTCCAGTATATAAGACTATATTAGGCCTATCCGTCTTAATTTCGAGAGAAATTCCATTTTGCGGATATTTTAAGATTGCGGCAATTTGTGCATTATTTTCAATGAAATAAATATGATCATATCCTGTGCCAATTTTTAATTGGGGATCAGCTTTAAATAAATCTTTGCTAATTAATTTAGGATTTCTAAAATCAAAAACAGTATTAGTTACATCTTCGATAAATTCGTGAGGTAGTGTTTCTTCGTTAATTGGACAATAGCCATTTGCATTAATTTGTAATACTTGGTTAATTGCTAAATCGTGACCACCTGATAAATTAAAATAACTATGATTAGTTAAATTTATAATTGTGGGCATATTAGGGTGAGCGATATATTCAATTTCAAGGATAAAATTATCTTTTATACGGTAATTAACTGTAAAATTTACTTGACCGGGAAATCCATCTTCACCATCTGGACTTAAATAAGATAAAGAAATTCCATCGTTTAATAAATAGGTATTCCAAATTCGGCGATGTAAGCCAAATCCACCATGCAAATTAGCCGAGCCATTATTTTTTTCAAGTTGATAGGTTTTTCCATTTAAGGAAAATTCCGCATTGGCAATTCTACCGGCATGTCTACCGACAATACAACCAAGATAAGATGGGTTATTAATATAACTTTCTAGATTATCATAACTTAAGACAGTATTAATTAAATCACCATTTTTATCCGGTAGCCAAATTCCATGAATAATTGCACCATAATTTAAAATATCAACTCGGAATCCATTATTAGCACATAATTGATATTGAATAATATCTTGATTATTAATAGTTCCAAGCCTGTGTTGTTTAATTTGCATCTATTGTCTCCAATATAACTTCATGAGCATTAAATCCAGTTTCTGCAATATAAAAGCTTGCTTGAATTGAAGTTTTTTTCTGATAATTGTGGCCAACGGTTTGAATAAATTCTGTAATACCTTCATTTTGAACTAAATTAACCGTACAACCACCAAATCCAGCGCCAGTCATACGGGCACCAATACATGATGGATTATCCCATGCTGCTTCTACTAAAGTATCTAGATAAATACCAGTTACATCATAGTTATCTCGTAATGAAATATGAGATTGGTTCATAAGATTACCAAAAGTTTCAATATCTTGGTTTTTAAGAATGGATGCGCCAGTTAATGCTCTATAGTTTTCATGAATTGCATGATAGGCTCTTTTATACCAAATTTCGTTAGTAATTAAATGCTTTAATTCATTTAAATTTTCTGGTGTTAATTCACAAAGTGAGTTAATTGAGGTAGCTGATTTTAATTCACTGAGAGCACTTTCACATTCAAAACGACGTTCATTATATTTGGATGATGCAAGAGTTCGTGGCACATTGGTATTAGCAATAACAATTTTATATTGATCTAATTGAATCGGAAAATAATCATAATCTAAAGAACTACAATTTAATAAAACTGCATGATCTTTCTTGCCTAATCCAATAATAAATTGATCCATAATCCCACAATTTACTTGAATAAAATTATTCTCAGCATCTTTTGCAATTTTAATTAACTCGATAACTGGAATATTTAAGTCAAATAGATTATTGAGTATTGTTGCAATTAATATTTCAATTGATGCAGACGAAGATAGGCCAGAATTAATTGGAATATTTCCAAAAATTAAAATATTAAGACCATGGGGAATTGTATATCCACGACCAGTAATGGTTTTAATTACTCCTTTTATGTAATTGGCCCAGCCATGATTTTTGTCTAAAACTAAATTTGCATTGGCAAAAAGAATTGAGCCTTGATCTGAATAATTTAAAGAATGAACCTTGAAATTATTATCTGAACGCTTACTTACTATTGCAAAGGTGCCAAAGCTAAGGGTGCATGGGAATACATATCCACCATTATAGTCAGTATGTTCGCCAATTAAATTAACTCTACCTGGAGAGAAAAAATAATATAATTGATGTATGGATGAACCAAATATCAAATTATACTGTTTGCTTAAATCAAGAAAAGTTTGTTGCATGGTACTATTTTCCAATAAATAACCCCTAACACTATGTTTAGGGGTTTATTGTATCAAAGTTTAACCATTAGAGTTGTTTTGTACGATAACCAATTAGTTTTAGTGGTCCTCCAGCTTTTAGATTTGCTTCAATTTCTTCTAATGGAACATCTTTAGTTTCAGGAGTGAAAAATTTAACCAAAAAAATTCCGATAAAGCATACTATACCAAAGCCTAAGAAGGTTTTTGATTCTCCATAATTAGTAAACCAAGTCAGAGTGAAGGAACCAATAATAGTGTTGCAAATCCAATTTGTCATAGTTGTAACAGTTACTCCAAAATCACGTCCAGCTAATGGATATATTTCAGCACATAAGATCCAAATAATTGGCCCTAGTGAAATTGCAAAAGCAAATATGAAAAGTAGTGAGAAACCTACTAAGGCATAATGTGCAATTTGTGTTGAATGATCGGAATTAAATAAATAACTAACTGCAGTGCAAGAAACTACTAATAAAATTAGGCCAAAATATAAGATTGGTTTTCTGCCAAATTTATCTACATATTTTATAGCTAAAATAGTCGTTAATACATTTACTAAGCCAACTACAATAGTTGCAACTGATGGATTTGAAATTCCAGCGGTTGCAAAAATTTTGCCTGAATAATACATAAATGCATTCATTCCACAAAATTGCTGTAACATTTGTAGAGCAATTCCAAGGAAAATAACTTTAATAAAAAAAGGTTGTCTTAATAAAGATAATCCGTGCTTAGTATGGGCAATTGTTGCCTTAATTTCTTCTAATTCAAAATTTACTTCTTCTTGAGTATTGCGAATTTTACCTAAAATAGACTCTGCTTCAGTTAGCTTTCCTTTTAAAGCTAACCAACGTGGACTTTCTGGCAGAGTGAATGTGCCAATTAACATAATTGAAGATGGAATAATTAATACTGACATCATAATCCGCCAAGATTCGGTATACATTAAAGCCGCATTTGAAACAAACATTAGGAAAATTCCAACTGTAATCATAAATTGATACATTGCAATTAAACCGCCACGCATTTTATATGGTGCTATTTCAGATAAATAAAGTGGTGCCACAAATGATGCAATACCAACGGCAATACCAATAATTAATCGAGCCCATAATAAAACCTGAATTGAATTAGCAAATACACCAATTAAGGTGAAAAAAGTAAAGATAAAGGCAGATAATAATAAAACTTTTTTGCGTCCAAATACGCTAGATAGTTTTCCGCTAAATAAAGCTCCAATTGCAGCACCAGCTAATAACCAACCAGCAACTTGTTGAGATTGTTCCTTAGTTAAACTAAAATCACGAGCAATGTAATCCAAGGAACCATTTACAAATGCCACATCCAGACCAAATAATAGTCCAGCTAAAGCAGCAATAAAGCATACCATCAATACGGTTCCATTTGTTGATGTATTTTTTGACATATAAAATTACCTCCATAAAGAGAGTTGATGATTATTGAATTGTTATACATTTAATTCAATTATAAAATTGAACCAGATTGTAATTGGTTTTTGCAATATCCGATATAAGCAATGCACAATTTTATATTATAGCACCTATGCATATGAATTTTTTTAATATAAGAGTACTTAATTTATTATAAAATCTGGGGAAAAATAAAAAATTTTTAGTTTAAAAAATAAATACACAAAATTAATCATAATATTTTATTAAGTTACAGTTAGTCTCTAAACATCAAATATAAATTTATGCTCGGTATTTGCTATTTAAGAATTATCTAAAAGGGTGGCACATGGAGATTACTCAAGTATTAAAGATATTATCTAATCCTGGTAATGCTATGATTAAGCCAGGTCTTGAACGCATGATGAAAATTATGCAGAGACTAGAAAATCCACAGTTTAATTATAAAGTAATTCATATAACTGGAAGCAATGGCAAGGGTTCTACTGCGACATTTATTGAAACTGGTTTAATAGCAGAAGGTTTTAAGGTTGGCAAATATTCCAGTCCATTTATTAAGAATATTCATGAGACAATTAGTTTAAATGGGCAGTCAATTAGTGATGAGGAGCTAATTAATGCGTTTCTTCCAATAAATTCTTATAATGAAAAGTATCAACTTGGTTTATCTCCATTTGAACTTTTAACTGCATTAATGTTTAATTATTTTGCTAAAAAACAAATTGACTATTTAGTATTAGAAGTAGGGATGGGTGGCAAAAATGATGCAACTAATGTAGTAAATCCTTTGGTTTCAATTATTACTAATATAAGTCTAGAACATACCAACTATTTAGGTAATACACTTGAATTAATTGCATCAGAAAAAGCCGGTATCATTAAAAATAATAGTTTTACAATTATTGCTGATAATGGGATAGAACTTATGAATGCTGTATCTAAACAGACTAATAATTACGTAAATGTGTTAAAGAAGTATTCATATACAGTTAACTTAGATTTCAATAATTTTACAAATCAACTAAATTTTAATGACAGAACGTATAGCTTATCTATGTTGGGTGATTTTCAGGCTTTAAATTTTTTATGTGCTTACGAAACGTTTAATTATCTTAAGATTAGTCAATCAGCAATTAATTATTCAGCATTAAATTCTAAGATTCGTGGTCGGTTAGAAGTTACTGGCTATGCCCCTTTGACTATTATAGATGCTGCACATAATGAATCTGGGGTGAGAGAACTAGTCAAATCAATCCAAGGGATTTTTAAACCATCCGAAGTCGTTATAATTATAGCAATTCTTAAAGATAAAAATATTAATCAAATGCTAGAATTACTTAAAAATCTTACAAATACTATAATTTATACAAATATCCCAGATAATCCACGTAGTATTGAAGCTGTAGAGTTGGCTCAAATTGGATGTAAGAAATTTATTCGGCAACATGTTTGTGAGAATATAGGTTCAGCAATTAAATTGGCAAAAACAATGAATAAAAAATTGGTTTTAGTAACGGGATCAATTTATTTATTAAGTCATGTATTGTGAGTTGAATTTTATGTTAAATATTTATAGCACGGGTTAATAAAGTATTTGATAAATCCTTAAATAACAGATCAAAACTATGCTACACTATTTAAATTTTACAGAAATAAATGAAAATTATTTAGATGTTTGAATTGTTAATTTTACGTTA
>CALFYC010000164.1 GCA_937952895.1 uncultured Neisseriaceae bacterium | reverse complement strand
TAAATATTTCAATTTTTGATCTATTTGAAATTAATGCAAAAAAAACTCAAGTTGAATGGTTTAATCTAAATGATACACAACGGTTAGAAAATTGTAAAAAAATTGTAGAATTATTAGTTGAACTTGAACAACAAATTGTGCAAAGTATGAATAGTGAGGAATTAAAGTTATATAAGCAAATTGAAGTCCCATTAGCTAATGTATTATTTAAAGTTGAAACAGCTGGGATTACATTAGATATTACCCAATTTAAGGTTTTAGAAGGTGAATTAGCTACTCAATTAAAACAATTAGAAGACATTATTTATCAAGAGTGCGGTAATGTGTTTAATATAAACTCAAGTAAACAATTACAAGAAGTATTATTTGAAAAACTTAAATTACCTACAGTTGGGATTAAGAAGAATACAAATGGCTATTCTACTGATGAAGATAGTTTAAATATTCTTGATACACAAGGAATTCAAATCGCTAAATATTTACTTTCTTATCGTACTTTAAATAAACTACAAACAACATATATTACTAAATTACCTTTGCTAATTGATCATCAAAATAAGTTACATACTACATTTGATCAAGCACTTGTATTAAGTGGTCGATTGTCCTCAAGGGATCCAAATTTACAAAATATTCCAATTCGCAATGAGTGGGGTCAAAGAATTCGTAAATGCTTTATTGCTGATAAAGATCATGTATTAGTTTGTGCGGATTATTCACAAATTGAACTAAGAATTTTGGCTCATATATCCGGAGATGAAAATCTAATTGCAGCATTTAATAATAATGCAGATATTCATAGTATAACAGCCGGTGAGATATTTAATAAACCAATAAATATGGTTACTCATGACGAAAGGCGTTATGCCAAAATCATCAATTTTAGTTTACTCTACGGTAAGACAGTGTTTGGTTTAGCACAAGAGCTTAAAATTGATCGTATAACTGCCAAAAATTATATTGATGCCTATTTTGCAAAATATCAAAAAGTTAAATCTTGTTTAGAAGAAATTAAACAGTACGCGCATGAACATGAGTTTGTCCAAACTGTTTTTGGTAGAAAAATCTATCTACCTGAGATTAATTCTAATAATAGGATTTTAAGAGATGCAACAGAAAGGGTGGCGCTTAATGCACCAATGCAGGGAACTTCAGCTGATATTATTAAGCTTGCAATGTGCCGGATTGATAACTACTTAGTGCAAGAAAAATTAAGCACTAAGATTATTCTACAAATTCATGATGAGTTAATTTTACAGGTTCCTGTATCTGAAATTGCAATTATAGAAAATATTTTACCAAGTTTAATGACATCAAATATGCCATTATCTGTAAATCTGACAGTTAATTTAAAAACTGCAAATAATTGGGGCGATGCTCATTAAAACATAATCTAATCGCAAGAATAAAGGTAGATTAATTGAACATACTTTATATAAATCATTATGCTGGATCAAAAGAGTTAGGTATGGAGTTTCGTCCATATTATTTAGCCCGTGAATGGGTTAAATTAGGTTATAAAGTTACAATTATAGCTGCTGATTTTTCGCATTTACGCCAAAAAAATATTGATATACAAAAAGCTCGTTATTATGAACAAAATATCGATGGAATTAATTATATTTGGGTTAAAACTTGTAAGTATAAAGCAAATGGGATTAAAAGACTTTTTAGCATGTTTTTATTTTTACGTAATATTTGGCAGATTAAATATAAATTGGTAAGAGACCTAAAACCAGATTTAGTAATTAGTTCTTCAACTTATCCATTTGATACTTTTATCGGTCATAAGATTGCAAAATTAGCTCAAGCTAAGTTTATTTATGAGATTCATGATTTATGGCCATTAACTTTGATTGAGTTGGAAGGAATGCCTAAATATCATCCATTAATTTGGTTAATGCAGTTAGCTGAAGACTTTGGGTATAAACATGCGGATAGAGTAGTTAGTCTTTTACCGAAAGCACGTGAATATATGGTTGAACATGGGATGTTGCCATTAAAGTTTGTGCATATTCCCAATGGGATTGATGTTGATGAAGCTACAATGAATGTAGATGTTATACCAAATGAACACCAAAATATAATTACTCAAGTACGGAATCAATTTAAGTTTATTGTAGGGTATGCCGGCGGGATGGGTAAATCAAATGCATTAGATGATTTAATTGATGTGGCTGCGAGTCTCCCAGAATTTGGGTTTGTCTTAGTTGGAGGCGGTTTAGAAAAAGATAGACTAATTAATAAGCTAAGTGCTAAAAATCTTAAGAATATTCATTTTTTACCACAAATCCTAAAGCATCAAGTGCAAGCATTTTTAAGCCAAATGGATGCTTTGTATATGGGGTGGAATAAGCTTTCAATTTATCGTTTTGGGGTTTGTCCGAATAAATTATTTGATTATATGCTTGCAAAAAAACCAATTATTTATGCAGTTAGTGCCGGAAATGATATGGTATCTGATGCTAATTGTGGGATATCTGTTGATGCTGGTAATTTAGAAGAGATAAAATCTGCAATAATTAAAATGTCAACTTTAACTTCTAAAGAACGTCAAGTTATGGGTGAACATGGTTATTCTTATGTGGTTAAATATCATGATTATAAAGTTCTTTCTCATAAATTTATCCATAGTGTTTAGGGATGAAAATGGTAAAAATTTGTCATATTAGTTCTGCTCACCCACGTTATGATGTAAGAATTTTTGTTAAAGAGTGTGTAAGTCTAGCTCAAACAGGGCAATATCAAGTTAATTTAATTATTGCTGATGGCTTAGGTGATGAAACAATTGATAATGTTAAAATTCATGACGTAGGTTTAAATAAACATGGACGCTTAGGGCGTATGTTCTTTACGCCTAAAAAAATCTATAAGCAAGTGCTTAAATTCAATCCAGCAATTGTGCATTTTCATGATCCTGAGTTAATGCTAATTGGAATAAAGCTTGCCAAAAAAGGTTTTAAAGTTATCTATGATATTCATGAGAATTTACCTAAACAGGTATTAACTAAATATTGGATTCCTACAGTTTTTAGGAAAACGATAGCTTTTATGGTAAACCAACTAGAATTATATACGGCTAAACGAATTACTGGTGTAATTTCTGTGTTAGATCCCATAATTGATCGTTTTAAACATGTAAATAAAAATTTAGCAGTTATTTATAATTATCCAATTTTAACTGATAGTATAAAGAGTAATCCGGTTAATTGGAGTGGGCGGAAAAACTCATTGGTTTATGTTGGCGGAATTTCAAAAATCAGAGGTATTGAACCATTGGTTGATTCATTGACAGTTAGTCAGTTGCAGCTCGAATTAGCAGGGCCATTTAGTGGAGATGGTAATTTACAAATAGAGTTAGCTGATAAACCTGGATGGCAATATGTAAATTACCATGGAGTTATTAAGCATGGTGAAATAGCTAAATTAATTGATAATGCCAAAATTGGAATAGTCACTTTGTTTAAAATTCCGAGTTATAGTGAAAGTTTGCCTATTAAAATGTTTGAATATATGCTATCTGGAATTCCGATTATTGCAAGTGATATACCATTTTGGCAAGATTTAATTGCGAAATTTGATTGTGCAATTTTTGTTGATCCCAGTGACTCTAATGCTATTGCCAATTCATGTAGGTGGCTATTAGAAAATGAGCAAACAGCCAAAGAAATGGGGGAAAATGGCCGTATCGCAGTTTTGAAATATTTTAATTGGAATAGCCAAGTGCCTAAATTATTAGACATATATTATAGAGTACAATATAACTCGATTTTATGATATAATTTTAAGCCTAGAATACATAAAGGGGATAAAAATTATAATGACGCTATTACTATCAAGACTGCAATTTGCTTTTACTATTAGCTTTCATATTATATTTCCAGCTTTCTCTATTGGTATTGCTGCTTTTTTGGTGGTGATGGAGGGGTTATGGTTAAAGACCAATAATTCAATCTACTATCAAATAATCAGATTTTGGACCAAAATTTTTGCTCTAACATTTGGTATGGGGGTAGTATCTGGAATTGTAATGGAATTTCAGTTAGGTACCAATTGGGCTGGTTTTACAAAATTAATTGGCTCAGTTTTAGGTCCATTATTTGTATACGAGGTATTGAGTGCTTTTTTTATTGAGGCGGGCTTTATTGGCGTAATGATCTTTGGCTGGAATAAAGTTGGACCCAAATTACATTATTTGGCAACAATACTGGTAACTTTAGGAACTACAATATCTGCTTATTGGATTATGTCAGCTAATTCGTGGATGCAGCATCCAGTTGGTTTCACTTTAATTGATGGCAAATATGTAGCAAATAATTGGCCTTTAATCATATTTAACCCTTATACTTTCCCAAGATTTATACATATGCTCTTAGCTTCATATCTAGCAACAACGTTTGTAATAATTAGTGTTAGTGCCTATTATTTATTAAAAGGTAAATTTATTGAATTTGCGCAAAAGAGCTTAACTTCTGCAGTAATTATGGCGACAGTTTTAATTCCATTGCAAATCTTTGTTGGTGATGATTCTGGTTTAGAAGTACATAAACATCAGCCGATTAAAACAGCTGCAATTGAAGGAGTATGGAATACACAGAAAGATGTGCCTTTATTATTGTTAGCTTGGCCTTCTAATACCGAACAAAAAAATAAATTTGAATTAGGTATTCCCTATGGTGCTTCATTAATTAATACCCATAACCTACATGGCGAACTAGCAGGTCTCAAAACTGTATCTACAAAAGATCAGCCAGAAGTATGGATTGTATTTTGTTGTTTTCGTATTATGGTAGCAATGGCATTCATTATGCTGGCTTATGCTTTATCAGCTCTTGTCTTAATTATGAAAAAACAATTATTTAATTCAAAAATTATGCTTAAAGTTAGTCAGTGCATGGCCCCTGTTGGATTTATTGCTATTATAACTGGGTGGTTTACTGCTGAAATTGGCAGGCAGCCTTGGGTTGTGTATGGTTTAATTCGGACAGATTCGGCCATTTCTGATGTTTCTATGCACAATGTTTTAGTCTCATTGGCTTTGATAGTTGTGGTATACGGGGTGATTTTTGGTTATTTCTATTTTCATTTTCTAGATAAAACAATTAAAAAAGGACCCGCTGATTTTAATGCGTCTCATCCATTCCAATATTTGGGGCGTTCGGAGAAAGATGAATAATGTATTTAGGTTTAATTTGGCTAATGCTAATTGCATTTATAATTATCATGTATGTAATTTTGGATGGATTTACTTTAGGCGTTGGATTACTTTTTCCTTGGATTCGTGATGGGCAAAAGCGAGATTTGATGGTAAGCACTGTTTTACCAGTATGGGATGGTAATGAAACTTGGTTAGTATTTGGTGGTGCTTCATTGTATGGTGCTTTCCCACTTGCTTTTAGCACTTTATTACCATTATTGTATTTACCGATAATGCTTTTAATCACTGGGCTGTTGTTGCGTGGAGTATCTTTTGAATTTCGATTAAAAGCTCACTTAAGCAAATATGTATGGGATAGTTGTTTATTCTTAGGTTCTTTGCTTGCGGTTATTGCTCAAGGTCTTGTTGTTGGGACCTATATTCAAGGATTTTCCTTTGATCCAATCAAGCATGTTATTGTGGCTAACGTAACATTTAATTGGTTTACGTTATTTTGTATTTTTGCTTTAATCATTGGTTATACAATATTAGGTGCTGGACGCTTAATTAAAAAAACAGAAGGTGAATTACAGGATGATTTATTTAATGTTGCCAAAATAATGCAATGGTTTCTTTTATTGATTATGCTTTTTATTGGTATTTATTCACCTAATGTGGGTTTAAACATAAGCGCTTGGTTTGACTTCAAACACAATTTATTTATATTACCGTTTTTACTTTTTGTGATAATTGGCATGGTGATTCATATTTATGCAATTTATAAACACAATGAAAACTTACCGTTTAAAATTTTGATTATTATTTTTGTGGCAGCATATGCGGGGTTTATTAGTAGCAATTTCCCGTATATTGTGCCAAAACAAATTACTTTTATTAAAGCTCAAGCAGATAATTCGGCATTAATGTTTATGCTCTTAGGGGCTGCAATTTTAATTCCATTGTTACTTATTTATACTGCATACGCTTACCGAATTTTTGGTGGTAAGGTAAATGAAAAAATTAGTTACTAAACCTTTTAAAGGATTAAACCAAATTGTTTGGTTTTGCTTAATTTATGTTGCTTCTATACTTGGATTTGGTCTGTTTAGTTTATTGAGTCATTTGCTAGTTAATTTATTGAAACATTAAATTATTATTTTTTATAAAGTCCATATTTGTGTTATAATCAGCGTTTGTCAGTTAAAAATTATAGCTGGCGGCAAATCAAAACCTTTCTCTTAACTTTAATTAGCATGGGTAAGAGATATTTTAGCCATAAGGAGTATACATGCGTCATTATGAAATTGTTTTTCTTGTTCATCCAGATCAAAGTGAGCAAGTGCCACAGATGGTCGAACGTTATAAAAAGTTAATTGCAGATAATGGTGGTAAAATACATCGTCTAGAAGATGGTGGTCGTAGACATTTAGCTTATCCAATCGAAAAATTAAATAAAGCTCATTATGTATTAATGAATATTGAAGCTGATAATAAGTTGCTTGATGAATTAAATCATTCATTTAAATTTAATGATGCAGTTCTTCGTAATTTAGTTGTAGTTAAGAAAAATGCAGAGACTGATCCTTCATGCTTTATGCGTGAGGAAAAAGCTAAGTCATTAATGTAAGATTAAATAAAGTTGTGTAACCAAGTAACTATTAGTGGGAAAATTGTAAAGATTTATCCAGTTAGAGAAACTCCTTCTGGAACATCAGTAGTGACATTTGTAATTCAGCATAATTCAAGGCAAATAGAAGCCGAAGTTAGCCGTGAAGTCAAGTGTAGATTGTTTTGTATTTTGGTTGGTAACATAGAATTTAAAATTTCCAATACTCAGGATAATTTAGTTCAAGTTACCGGATTCTTAAGTCAAAATGCTAAATCTGAAATTGTGTTACATGTTAAAGAAATAATATATCGATAAAGGAATTAAAAATGTCTCGTCAAACTATGAGAAAGAAAAAATTTTGCCGTTTTTCAGCAGAAAGTTTTCAAGAAATTGATTATAAAGATAGCGAATTATTAAAAAGTTATATTAATGAAACTGGAAAAATTATTCCATCAAGAATAACTGGTACTTCAGCTAAATATCAAAGAATGTTGTCAACGGCGATTAAGCGTGCAAGATTTTTAGCTTTAATACCATATACAGACCAACATTAATAAACAAGGAATTAAAATATTATGAAAATTATTTTATTAGA
>CALFYC010000163.1 GCA_937952895.1 uncultured Neisseriaceae bacterium | reverse complement strand
TTATCAAACCCAGCTGAAATTTCCATCCTTTATAACAGCTTTATCATCTTAGCATTTTAACATAGTTCAACATTTGGTGCTGATAATTTCTTACTACTTATTTCAGCAATCATAATTATTATTCTTACAAAATCTTCAAGATTTAAGGTTTAAGTTGGAGTTTTTTATTTCATTATTGATAAAAACAAAACATAAACAATAGATTTTGAGACTAGATGTGGACTTATTTAAAAATCTTTGAAAAAATTGGACATACTTTCAAAAACTTGAATAACTTCTTTACCATGAGTTGCTGGAAAAATATATTAATTATAAGCTCGTTAAGTAATAACTATTTTCTGTAATTTTTTCGATATTTTTTCATCGATTTTAGTATTCAAACCAGTATGTATATCTTGCCCAAATTAACTTTTTTATATAATTTCCAAAAACAATGGTTCGATATGTTTATGAAGATACAAACTAAATGCTTGATTTCTTCCAGCACCTTTAAACACAAGTTCTACATTAAACAAAATTATTACATGCAATCGATGGTATAAGTTGTAAAAAATCTTTAAAAATAATTTTTTTATTAATACTTGAATCAAAACCTACCTTAAACCAAGGAATTAATTTTGAAGCTTGATCAAAAACTGTTTCCTTAAATTTAAAATCTAAAGAATAATCATCTAAATTTAAATATCTCATTCTAGTGCATGAATTAATTAAAAATTTTGCTTGCTGAATTGATTCTAATGAATCACTCCAAATATTTGGCTTATTGCCAAATATTTTATGTAAAAATAATGCATAATCAGGCGAAGTTAAATATTTAGTTACAGCACGATTTACAAATAATAATTTATTAAAATCCATTTTAGGATAAATTCCCGCATGAGCTAATATAAAATCTGAATCATGATAAATTAATGGACAAGATCTTAACCAGTCAATTAATTTACCCACTGATTTATAGCGTAAAACATCCATAATTGTTTCATCTTCATCAGGCTTACGGATATTATTATAACGTGCTAGCAAATAAATATCATGATTACCTAATACACTTATAATACTGTCTTGGTATTTATAAGCCCATTTAAGTACTTCTAATGATTCAGGTCCACGATTAACCAAATCCCCTACTAAATAAAGAATATCCTTACTAGGATTAAAGCCAATTTTACTAATCAATTGACTTAATTTGCTGTAACAGCCTTGAATATCACCAATTGCGTATCTTGCCATACTTAAAGTTCCAATTTAGATTAGAATATCTATCTTAAAAATTATTATTGAATCCGATTGTAACATAAAAAATGCAACAACTATTAGCAAAATTAAATAATGCACAAAAAGAAGCCGTCAGATATACCGATGGACCACTACTAGTAATTGCCGGTGCTGGAAGCGGTAAAACTCGTGTAATTACCAATAAAATAGCTTATCTAATTAGTGAATGCGGTTATCTAGCAAAAAATATTACTGCTATTACTTTTACGAATAAAGCTGCTCAAGAAATGCTGGAACGCTCGCGTAAACTAATGGATAATCTAAATACAAGAGGTCTAACTATTTCAACCTTTCATTCGTTAGGTCTTAAAATCTTAAAAGAAGAATCCCATCATATCAATTATAAAAATAATTTTTCAATTTTAGATAGTTATGATAGTGGCAAAATAATTAATGATATTGCAACAACTACAGATAAATCATTAATTAAAGCGCTACAAAGCCAAATCTCTAATTGGAAAAATAAACTTTATAGTCCAGAATATCTTTTAAGCACAACTAATGATAAGCTTGAAATTGAAAAAATCCATATCTACATGAAATATCAAGACACATTAAAAACTTATCAAGCTGTGGATTTTGATGATTTAATTAAGTTACCTTTAGATCTTTTAGAAAATAACCCCGAAGTTTTATATAAATGGCAGCAAAAAATACAATATTTATTAATTGACGAATATCAAGATACTAATGAATGCCAATACCGTTTAATTAAAGCTTTAGCTAACCGTAATAAACAATTTACTGTTGTTGGAGACGATGATCAATCAATCTACGCATGGCGTGGTGCTAATGTAGAAAATATTCATAATCTAAATACTGATTTTGAACAACTTAAAGTAATTAAGCTAGAACAAAACTATCGTTCAACACTAACTATTTTAAATGCCGCCAATTCTCTAATCAGTAATAACCCTACAATTTTTAAGAAAAAATTATGGAGTGAATTTGGTAGTGGTTCCCCAATTCGTATCATTGAATGTAAGAATGATGAGCATGAAGCTGATACCATTATCAGGAAAATCAAACTTCATCAATTACAACATCAAAGTAGTTTCTCCGATTATGCAATCTTATATCGTGGTAATCACCAATCAAGGGTTTTAGAGCAATCCCTTCGTAATTATCAAATACCATACCATATTACTGGTGGCCAATCGTTTTTTGAGAAGGCAGAAATTAAAGATATTACTGCATACTTACGCTTAATTGTAAATGAAGATGATGATACTGCATTTATTCGTGCTATAACCACCCCAAAGCGTGGCATTGGTCAAATCACTTTAGATAAATTATCCAACTACGCGCTATCACGTAAAATATCATTATTTCAAGCTTTATTTGAAGAAGGTTTTAATGAAGTATGTAATCAAACCCAATTAACCCCATTAATTGAATTTGGTAATTTTATTAATAATCTACAATTTAAAATTAAACCAGAAAATATTCGTGAAAGCTTAATGGAATTAATCACTAATATTGGCTATGAAGAGTACTTATATGAAGTAGAATTACAAAAAGGTGCCGAAAAACGTTGGGGTAATATATTAAATTTAGTTGAATGGTTAAGTAAACGTTCAGAAGCAAATGGTCACAATCTTTCTGATTTAGTGCAAACTATAACTTTAATTACCATGCTTGAAAATAATGAAAAAGAGGAAATCGCTGCAGTAAAATTAAGTACATTACATGCAGCTAAAGGTCTTGAATATCCATACGTATTTTTAATTGGTTGTGAAGAAGGAATTTTGCCACATCATGAAGCAATTAATAATCAAATAATTGATGAAGAGCGCCGATTAATTTATGTAGGAATTACCCGAGCACAACAAGAGCTATTAATTAGTTATTGTTCCGAACGTAAACAATCTGGCGAATTACAAAAACGTGATCGTTCTAGATTTATATCCGAAATTGGTTTAGATAATATAATCGATGAAGTAAAACAAAAATCTGAAAAAATTACTAATTCGGAAGAATTAAAGAATCGTCTTGAACAACTTAAAAATTTATTAAAGTAATGTATCTTTTTTATAATAAATGGTTAGCGTAAGAGTTCGAGTCTCTTCTTCCGCACCATTTAGAAATTATCTAACCGATATATAAAACATTGATATTACGAGCTTTATAGCAAATATAATTTTTTGCTAAAAGTCTATATTTATGCATATCAATCGTAGTAAATGTCCCCAAATTGTCCCCAAAATATTTATTTAATCGAGATTAGCAAATTTTGGACTATTAAATAGAGCTTTCATTAAAAACTTCTATAAAAGATTGTATTTTTGTAATTAATTCAGTATAAGTAATGATTTCAACTCCGTTTAAAGAGCTTTTATATATTTCTAAGGATTTAAGTTGTTCTGCTAGAAGAGATTCAGTTTTTCCAATTATTATATAGCATTTAATATTATGTAAAAGCTTTTCTTTATCAGGGCCAAAAGTTGTGGTATAAGTATTTCTTTGATTGATTATTTGGTTAACAGCACCAGTTAGATCGTTAGATATTGAATAAATATCATCTCTATAACTAGGTCCAATTAGTTTTGTGAAAGGGGTCTTTATTTCTAAAAATACTAAGTTATTGGTTAGCGAATTTTTATATAAAAAATCGCTATATACACCACCTATATTGTTAATATTTTTTCCGCCACAATATGGCTTAGATAGTAAGTAAACTGTCGGCGAGGTAAATATTTGTGTTAGAGCCCATCGATTTTCTATAAAAACGTTATGCCAAAATTCTTCTTTTTGCTGCACATTAATATTATCTTGTAATACTTTCAAAAAATTTTTAAACTTTGTTATATTTATTAGTGCCATAAAAGAATCTAAATCCTCTTTCTTTAAATTTTTAAGTGCCGAAATTACAACTTTTTTGTTAGGTAGTGCCATTATTTGAGATAATTGGTTTACAATTTCCTCATCTGTGGATTTTATATAATCATATTTATGAGATCCGAACCTAATACCATGTTTTTTATATAAATCTTTCAATATATCAAATTTATTAAGCAATTCTAGAACAGATTTTGCATCTAATTCAAGTTTTATATATTCTCCATTCTTTAATTTTGAAGGGGAAATATCTGTAAAATCTTCCCAGCAATTAAGTTTAGATTTTTTTTGTGAAATAAAAGCTCCCCTTACACATGCATTTTGATTATTAATATTATTAACTATTAAAGGGCGAAAAAGCAACCTTGTAGTTGTAGTAGAATAAAGTATAATGTCATTTACAAGTAAAGTTTTTTTAGAGGTTGAATTAGTAATTATTTCTTCCATTTAGACAAATTCCATTAATAATTTTATGATATTAAAGTATTATTTATTAATTTGTTAAACCAATAACTAAAATCTTTAAACTTTTGAGGCGAATAAGTATATTTTTTAATTACGTTCGTATAATTATTTTTTAATTTATTTACAATTTCTCTTTTGGGTTGATATCTAATTTGAAATGCTATTAAAAAATAATATTCTATAAGAGAGTCAATATGTTCTTCAAAACAACGACTTTTTTGATCCAATAAATATGCTTCAAACACTTTCATTAAAGATTGTTGCTTTATTATATTTTGTATTGAATTAATTTGATAATTATACGCTAATAAAGTTAAATATTTTAATCTTGATTCATAAGATATATCATTCTCTATAATCTTCCATAGCTCTTCACTATATATATTTAGAACCTTGTTATAAAAAAACTTAGCTTTATAAAAAATATCAATTAAAGGGAGGCCCCTCTCATAAAAAAATATATAATAATCTTTAAATTGATAATCTTTAAATTGATTTATCATATATTTCTTAGCAATTATTTTACGAATAAAATCTATAACCTCTTCATAAAATCCAAATTTTATCAGTATTGAACACCAAATAAAAAATTTTGGGTCTAATATATCTCTTAAATCAGTTTCATTTAAAAAATTTAAATTTAAACATTTTAACGCAAATTTTATTATATTTGACTCGCTAAATAAATGATTTCTTAAGTGGGTGAGCTCATTATATTGTTTAGAATTATAAAAATTAGTTTTATCTAATTTATTATATATTAAATTAGAATCTCCAAAAAATTCATAGTTTTCTGCTAAAAGTTTTTCATAACGCTTTTTGTGATTTATATATTTTGCGGCTAAAACATGTAATCCAAAGCTCTGATTATCAAGGTTTAAATGTTTTGGGAGAAAGCTTTTAAAAACAAAGTTATATATCTCTAACAAATTAAAAAAATTATCTAAGGGATTTGATTGGGAGAAATTTTTCTTTAAAATGTCTTCTAGATTAAGTTTAAATTTTGACTTTAATATTTTTGAATATTTTTTTAATTCATTTTCAGAGTTCTCTTTCTCTTCTTTCTTATCGCTTGTTAATTTAAGTTGTAGCTCTTTAATATATGATATTGTGCTATAGTTTGAATATGCAATTTTTTTATAAAGGCTATGATCCATATAAAAAAGATGGTGCAATTTTATATAAAAATCCATATTATTCGAAAAGTTATCAATTAAATCATTAAGTATTATTATATCAATGTCATTAATTATGGTTTTATTAGTATAATTGGATTGTTCAAGAATAAATACTAATTTGTATAACAACTTATTAAGAGTGTTTCTAACCAAACGCAAATTGTGATTTATAATGTTATCATTAATAGTTTTTGTAAATTGCAGAGCAAAAAATTTTTTAGTTTTTTCTGGAATTATTTCAAAGGATTTGTTTTGATAAATATCTTCAATAAAATAATTAAGTTTATACTTTATCCTATATTCACTAATATCTATAACATCATCAACAATTTTTTCCATATATTTGTTGAGAATATCATTGTTTTCATCAAGATTACAGATTAGCAATATTTCATTATTATTTTCACATTTCTTAAGATAATCAATAATTCCAATAACATCAAGAATATCATCCTTATTTTTATGAAGGCGCTCTAGATCATCAAAGATAATAACAGAATTTTTAGGCATAAATGACTGCCAATTTGATTCAATAAATTTATTTAACAATCCATTTAATGTCAATACCGAATATAATGGATCTTTTGATATAATTTGTGAAATCAACTCTGATTTTGTAGCACTAAAACATGAAATATAAATTTGTTTTTTATTAGTTCCATTTTGAATTATATTCTTCAACTCTTTATTATAGTATGTTGTTTTTCCACTACCCCATGCTCCTGTTAACATCACACAGTGGGTCATGCTATCAAAAATATTTTCAGTTAGATGATTTTTTATTAGGTATTTATTAATTAAATGCCATGGAATACGTTTAATAGCTGCGCATACAATGAGACTAAATATAATGCTGTATAAACTAAATTTAAAAACATTAGTTGTCCAGTTCAATAAATTTGGTATTAACAAATGATTGATATTAAATGTAACACAAAGTATAGAAAGTAAAAGAGCTCCTAATAGAATATGCCAAAATAATTTCATACTTTTAACTTTTCTTAATATTTTATATTTAATTAATCCCTATATCTTCTTTTGCGATCAGCCTAACATATGAAGGAACTTTCCTATCATAAGGTTTACCAGTAATGACAAAAATATTTCTATAACCCTGCTCATGTAAATTTTGTGCAATATCTATACCATCCATATCAGCATTAGGAAATACATTGTCTATATAAATTTTTGTGTGTTTTGGATAATAAGCTACTTTTGATAGAAATTCTTCTGGATCATAATATCGATCAATATTTTTATTGGCGCCATTTAATTCTATAAAGTCGTGTATAAAAGTTTTATCATCATCAACTAATACTAGATCAACATTTTTTTGTTCAATATAAGTATCTGACTCATTGAACGTAATTAAAATTGTTGGAGCAAGAGTTTTAGGCAATATTTTGGTATGAATAGAGATAGCTTCATTACGTGTTTTATCTTTACCGTAATAGCTGGTTACTACTAATGAACGTTTTATGCCAGAATCTTTAATAAATTCAATTCCTGTTGTTTCTTCTTTTATGAATTCATAATCAACTAACAATAGAACTTTCAGTTTAGCTTTTTCAGATAAATTATCAATAAAGTTATTTGCTTGTTTTGTCGAGGTAAAATGCCAAATTTGTATATCTGGGGCTTGCTTTCGTATGACTTTAAATTTTGCATCCCAAGCATTATGAATTGAGTAATCATCATCAATTATTAGGATAATATCATTTTTATTTAGTTTTATTGATTCTGCAATCCATTCAGGGGCTTTGATTCTTGGGAAAGTTAAACTAATTGAGGTGCCATGTCCTAATTGGGAATTTATATCCAATTTACCGTTACTATTTTTTAACGTATCATAAATTTGGGGGAATCCAATTCCATGCCCACCTTCTTTACCTGTCGTTATACTTACATTATTTAATAATTTTTTCACCACTTCTGGTGGCATACCTCTACCATTATCTTCAATTCTAACAATTACTGAATCTTCATCCGAATCAATATTAACAGATATTTGGCAATCATTTTTCTCTTCAAAAGCGTCAGCCGCATTATTGATAAGATTAGAAATAGAGCGACCAAAGTCACTGCGATTAATATTGATAAAAGCAAATCCACTATCAAAATCAAATTGATGAGAAAACTCTATTGGCGAATTTATATACTGAGACCTTTTTTCAGATAATATTTCTAGTAATACAGTTGATACTAAAGTTGGCTGTATAAAATCATGAGCATGTGATTGTTGAGGGGTGTAATCGCGTAATAAATCATTAGCAATATCTTGAAGCCTATTGCTGGCAGTTCGTAATATATTTCTTGACTCTTCTTCAAGACCGGTACAATAATTGGCTAACATAATTAAACTTGCTAATGGAGAACGGATATCATGTGCCACGCGATCAGATCGTAATCTAAATTTTTCTTGCTGTTCTGTAATAGTTCTATAACGTTCTGTTTCAGATTTATGTTTTTGATTTTCAATTCTTAATTTCTCAGCTTCTTTTTCAGCTGTAACTTCGATTGCCGAACCAATAATTCCAATAACTTTACCTTCATCATCATATAATGGGGCTTTTATATTACGAAAATATTTAACTTGCCCTGTTGTAATGTCTTCAATTCTTTCATCTTGAGATAGAATTTCTCCCTTTCTCATCACTTCTGCATGATGAGTAAGAATCTGTTCAGCAATTTCTTTTGAATAAAATTCATATGGAGTCTTACCAATAACATCTCGAGTAGCACCCATACCTTTAAGGCAATGTTCATTTAGTCCTAATACAATACCGTTAGTATCTTGCCAATATACAGGGGTTGGTAAAATTGGTGCAACGATTTCAAGAGCATTAAATATTTTTGTGCTACTAATACTAAGGTTGTTATTTAACCCTCTAAGTGTACGAATCATATGTTTTATTTCAGATTTATTATAATCTGCAAAATAAAAATTTACAGCTAAGGGGTCTTGTGGTTCATATTTAAAAGCATGCTCCATTTTTAATGGATATCCAATTCTTTTTAATAATGACTTTAAATATCCATTGCTTACGCATGCTGCAAGAGAATAATGATTTTCTTCACAATATGTAAATGCAGCTAATAATAAAAGTTTTACTATTCCTTGACCAGTATATTCTTTTGCAACAGCTGTACGAGTGGATTCTACACAGAAATTTTTATCTTTTGGTAAATACGGTCTGACAATACTACTATTAGGATAGCCTTCAATTTCTAATAAATTATTCTCATCAACCCCACATAAGCGAGTACAACCAATAAGCTTTTGATCGTCAAAAGCTCCAAACCAAGTTGCATTATCTGTAAATCTATCAATTAGGAGGTTACGATTATTACGATTTTCTATTCTAATTTGTGATGGATTATCTGGAGCTACATCCCATTGTACCTGCTCAATATGGGTTTTGTATAATAAAGCGCATGCCTCTTCAATTAACTCTGCACTATCTAATACTTTTATTGTTATCAATTAAACCCCCTTATTATCTAGCAAGGACGACCATATTAAAATTTTTCTATATTTAATTGGTAAACTAACCTACCAATAATTTCTACATCTTTACTTGGTGCACTTATTTTGGCATATAATGCCGGATTCTCAGTTTCAAAAAAACCAGTATTATTATTTTCTAAATATTCTCGAATTAATAGTTGATTAGAAAATTTAATCAAGTAAATTTTATTATTTAGTATTCTTTTATCATTGCTATTAAATATAAGAACACTATTTTTTTGTAGTGAATTTGTCATGGCATTACGGTCAATTCCTGTAAAGGAACCATTAATAGCAAATAGATTACTTGGGTCAAACTTATCTTCATCAATTATTGCCTTACTAATGCTAAAGCACGAACCTTCATCAGTTAGAGTAATATTGTTATCAGGTAGATTACTAAGAGTTTTATATGGTATTAGATATTCCTTATCACCTTCTGTATTTAACCTTGATAAAAATCCCTCTGGCAATTTAAGTTTTTCTTCAAGAGACTGCGCTAATTTATCAGTAAATTTTTTATTACCATTTAGTATAGGTGATAAATTTGAAGTAAAAAATCCGTGAGTTTTTGCAAATTCTGTTAACGACTTATAACCTTTCTCATCAATAAGTTTTTTTAAATTAGATTTCCTTATTTGATCTATAGAAATTGAGATGCTCATAATTTTCCTAAAATATTTCTTGACAATAATTTTATTATATATTAATATATCGTTATTAA
>CALFYC010000162.1 GCA_937952895.1 uncultured Neisseriaceae bacterium | reverse complement strand
GCTCTTCCGATCTGATTTCATCTTTTTTTTTATTTGAGTATAATTGGTCTTTATAACTTACTTACTTACTCATTATTATATATACATATAAAATAATTTAAAAATTAATTTTTTGTGGAAGTTCTGTTTAATAATTTATTTAATACTAGAGTTGATACAATCGATGAAATACTAAAAATTATCACAACTCCAACTGCAGCACCAACAATGCCATAGACTTTAATTAATTCATAACTAATAATTAAATTTAGGATTAACATAAATACATTAAACCACATCGAAAATTTAGCATGTCCTAGACTGGCTAAAATACTTCCATTTACAGTTCTAAAAGATGCCGCAACCCAAAACCCAAAAGATAATATCTGAAATGGAATAACACTATTTAAATAGGCTTTTCCATAAATAATCCATATTATAGGTTTAGCTAAAATAATTAAACTTAAACTAATGGATATACTTAATACAAGCATACATTTTCTTAAGCGATTTTTTAAATTGATTATATAGCATGGATTTTGAATATTACGCGCAAAATTTGGATAAAAGAAATTACAGATTATATTGGGAATAAAACTAAGAGTAAATGGAATAATTGTAGCAACTTTATATTCTGCAACTAAAATAACATCTTTAACTACATAGCCAAGTAATAAAACATCAAGCACAAAAAGTAATTGCGAAAAAGCATTACCAGTTGTTACATACATTGAATAACGAATAAATTCACTATAATTAAGATTAGTTACTTTAATTTTTAAAATATTTGGGAAATTAAACCATACTAATGTAAGTATAATAATTATGAAATAAGCAATATAGGTAAAAAGAATAAAACCAATTAATTGGAAATAATAAATACCAATAATACTACTAATTAATAAGGTTAAATTCGAACTAATAGCAAAACGTGCTAAAATTTTATTTTGTGAAGTTGCACGTAAATATGCTTGAAATACATCAATAAATAATCTACCAATCGGAAAAAACGCCATAGCAATTAGAATTGTTCTAGCACCGGGAATTGGTAAATTAATAAAGATTGCATAACAAAAGATTATTATTGATAATAAGATGTTAAATAAGATTCCCAAGATCATGGATGCTTTAAGGTATGCATATTGGGTTAATTTATCCGGGGCTTTACTTACAAACTGCAATACACCACTTGCCGCACCAAATCCATTGACTAATAGAAAAAAGCTAATAATATTGTAAGTAAAAGCATATATACCATATTCATG
Organism: uncultured Neisseriaceae bacterium; assembly: GCA_937952895.1. GTDB lineage: Bacteria > Pseudomonadota > Gammaproteobacteria > Burkholderiales > UBA11063 > Aquella. Next base: position 6,932 of record CALFYC010000162.1, on the reverse strand, counting down.
TTGGCCTAATAGACGCACATAAATAATTGAACCGCTAAATGCTACAAAATAAGAAAATAAATTAGCCCCAAATACATGTAAAAAACCACTAGATAAGGCTTTGGATCTAAGTTGATTTAAATTAGTCATCGTAAATATTAATTGACTAATTTCGATGGATTAACAGGCATTCCCATATGGCGTAGTTCAAAATAAATTCCACCCATAGGCTGATTAGCTATATATCCAGTATTCGCAATCTCTTGTCCTGTGGTAACTTTTTGTCCTTTTTGCACCTTTAGTTTTATCCCACCATAAATTGACATATAATTATCTCCATGATCAAGAACAATTACATCTCCAAAACCAGGAAGGAAACCTGCATACATAACCTTCCCATTGGAAATAGCTACAACCGGTTGGTTTTCAACCGAATGAAATAATACACCATTATTTCTGGTGCCATTTCGTTCAGCCCCAAATGGAATTGCTATATTTGTATTTAGTGGTTTAACTAATTTTCGAGTTAGAAATGGTGAATTATCCTCAAAACTTAAATCAGGGTTTCCAATCTTGATTCCCGGGATTTTTTTAGCTTTAATTGCTTCAAGCTTAATTTGAGCCATTAATTTATTCAATTCAGCTTGCTTTTGCTTTAAATTACCTAAAGATTTTTGATCTTCGTTAATTTGAGATTGTAATTTCTCACCTTGAGCAATTTTCATGGCTTTATCAAGCTCTAATTGCTTTTTCCGATTTGATGTATCGCCTAACCTATCATCTAAGTCATCAATTTCATCATCTAATTTATCATTTAATTCCTGTAATTTATTTAATTTACTTTGTAATTCAAGATATTTCTTCTGTTCTGCATTAAGTAGAACCAACATATACACTTTTTTACGATTAGTTGCTGTATTATCATTACCAACTAAAACCGATTGTGACTCATATTGCATATCTCTAATTTGTTGGTAAATTGAATGTATTGCAACAGCCGTACTACTTTGCACAGATTCGATAGATAGATTGATTTGATTGATTAAAACTTTAACATCTGCTAAATTTTTTAGATCTAAATTACGTTTTTGTTGAATTTGTTCAAGGAGAGATGCTGACTTACTAATTGCTTCATTAGAATCACTTATTGCTTGGGTTAAATTCTTTTGTTGCATTTGCTTTTTATTAAGCTCATGATTGATATGATCAATCTTCGCAGCCAAATCATTTAAATCATTGTTAATTTGGTTTTCTGGAACAGCAAAACTTAAATTAATTAATAAAATCAACAGTATAATTAACTTCTTTTGCATACCTAATTAACCTCTTTCTAACAATTACATATTTAATTTAAAATAATCAGATTCTTACCGGTCATTTCAACTGGCTTATCAATCTCCATCAGCGCTAGAATTGATGGTGCAACATCTTCTAAGGCACCACCTGGAAGAATAGTTGCAAATCTTCCAATATATAAAAAAGGCACAACATTAGTTGTATGCTGAGTGTGTGGCTGATTTACTTTAATATCAAACATTTCCTCACAATTACCATGATCAGCAATAATTATAACCTCACCACCAACTTTCTGCATTTCTGGAATAATTTGACCTAACGCTATATCTATAGCCTCAACCGACTTAATTGCCGCATTAAAATCTCCAGTATGCCCAACCATATCTCCATTAGCAAAATTAGTTACAATTAAATCATATTTTTCAGATTTAATTGCATCCATCAATTTTATAGTCACTTCAGGTAAACTCATTTCAGGCTTTAAATCATAGGTTGCAACTTCACGTGGTGAATTAATTAAAATTTGCTCCTCGTTTAAATATAGCCTTTTAGTTCCACCACTAAAGAAGTATGTTACATGTGGATATTTCTCGGTCTCCGCAATACGTAATTGTTTTAAGTTATGATTGGCAATCACCTCACCTAACGTATTTTTAAGTAATATTTTGTCATATGCAACACTTACTTTAAAATTTGGATCATAATTAGTCATCGTCACAAAACCTGCAAGCTTAATGCTATTTAAACATTTAAAATGAGTAAAATTTTCATTGGTAATTGCATCTGTTAGTTGCATTGCTCGATCTGCACGAAAATTTGCAAAAATTACACTATCACCTGATTGAAACCCTGAATAATCACCAATAATAGTTGGTTTTACAAATTCATCAGTAATACCTAATCGATAACTACTTTCTACTGCATCAATTGCACTTTCTCTATGAATTTCAGATTCACCTAAAACAATCGCTTTGTAACCCAATTCGATCCTTTCATAACGCTTATCCCGATCCATTGCATAATATCGACCACCTATAGTTGCTATTTTTACATCTGGATACTTAGCGATTAAATTTTCTAGATCTTTAAGATAAATTAATGCACTTTGAGGTGGCACATCACGTCCATCTAAAAGAGCATGAATTAACACTTTTTTACCTAGTTTGTGAGTAAGTTGAATTAAAGCAATAATGTGATTTATATGACAATGTACCCCTCCATCTGAAAGTAGCCCAATAATATGTAAGGTATTCGTTGAACTTGCAGTTATTGCATCTATGAATACTTGGTTGGTAAAAAACTCTCCATTTTCGATTGCTGCATCAATTCGAGTAATATCTTGCCTTACAATTCTTCCTGCACCAATATTTAAATGTCCAACTTCAGAATTCCCAAACTGAGAAGCAGGTAGCCCAACTCTTTCACCTGAGGCTTCTATTGTGCCAAAAGCATAAGTGCTTTTATAATAATCCCAATTAGGCATAGATGCATTTTCAATTGAATTAAATGATTTTTCTTTACGCATCCCAAAACCATCTAAAATAATTAACATGACTTTTTTCTGATTTTTCAAACTCATTAACCTCACTATGGTAAATTATTTGTTTGTTGTAAATTAGTATTTCTTGATACAATAACGACATTTACCCCATTATTGTATACTATTTATTTAGTAAATATAAATGCAATTATTGTAGTTATTACTTATAGCAAACTTTAGCTAAATTTGAAGAGGTTATCATGGCATTAGGTTATCAAGAAGCAAATTTAATTTTAAATAATTCTAGCATTTTATATAAAGCTGATGAAATTGAAAGCCGAATTATCAAACTTGCAAGCAACGTTGAAAAAGATTTAGGAGAGACTGTTCCAGTATTCCTTACCGTGATGAATGGTGGTCTATTTTTTGCTGCAGAATTATTAAAACGAATAAAAAAACCTTTTCTGTGTGATTATATTCATGCATCGCGTTATGGAGATGCTACATTTGGTTCTACACATATTACTTGGTATCGCCAGCCTAAAGTTGAAAATATCGTTGGCCGAGATGTATACGTTATTGATGATATATTAGATGAAGGTCATACTTTAAACGAAGTTCGAAGGTTTTTATTAACAGCTGGTGCAAATAGTTGTAAAATAATTGTATTGATTGATAAAGATTTAGGCAAAAGTAAACCAATCAAGGCTGATTACGTGGGCCTAACCGCTCCTAATCGTTATCTTTTTGGCTATGGAATGGATATTCATGAAGTTTATCGCCAACTTCCAGAAATATATATTTACAACAATTAGGAGACATAAAATATGTCAATCTTTATTATACTAATAGCCATCTTCCTAGAACACAAAAAGTTACTAAATAATCTAAGGAATTGGTTTAACGACAAACTTATAGCTTACGCCAAATTATTTACTAGAAACCCCGTTAGTAATCAAAGAGAGATTCGCTTAGTTTATTTATTTGCATGCTTACCCGCCGTATTGATATTGTTTATTGTTTGGGCACTTTTTTATCGTTTCCATATTATAGGATTTATTATTAACTTCATTATTTTTATTTTGACAGTAGAAATTCTTACCTGGAAAGAAAATAGTAAAAATTCTGAAGAAGCATATCAGTTATTTATCGTTACTTATGCTACACGCTTTTTTGCCACCCTATTCTGGTTTATGGTACTTCCATCTGGAATAGGCGCCATTTGCTATCTTATAATCTTAGCAATTAGTGCCGAATTTAAAAAACAAGCCCTAGATTTAGTTGTATACAATGTTACTGTAGATAAAATGCTATTTTACGCCAGTGTAATCCCTTATCTAATCCTATGCTTATTCATAGCAGTTGCTGGCGATTTCGAAGAAGTCATGCACTTTGTGATTGCTCAACGTAAAGGATTTAATAAGAGTTTTTATTATTTAGAAAATATGCTTAATGAAGCAATTTTAATTGCAATTGGTAAAACCAAATTTCAACAATCAATAAAATATGAAAATATTGATAATACAGAATCAGGTTTAGTAAGCGGAGCCAATATTTCACCGCAAATAAGGCAGTATATTGTCGCTATTTTATATCGTGCTGGATTGTTTTTTATTGGAATCCTATTTATAATTATTTTTGCAAGCATGGTTAGCTAAATTAGTCAATTATGAAAAAAACAATTATATTGTTATTATTAGCACCCATCGTTTATAGCGATGACGTTTATCAATATAAAGATACGAATGGGAATCTGGTTATAACGAATAAATCTACACCAAATGCAGAAAAAATGGTTTTACCACCTCTTAAAATCGATGATAAAGCCATGAATCAAAGAGATATAACTAAGAATAAAGTAACAAATTTAGGCACTAACGAAGCTAATCGTAAAAAAGTATTACAAGAAGAATTGACACATGAAAAATTAGCATTAACAGATACACAAAAATTAGTTCAAGAAAATAAAGATGTGAAAATTGGATCAGACAGTAGATCGCAACAAGCCTATCAAGAACGAATTAAAATTTTAAATGATGCAGTTATAGAACACCAAAAGAATATTGAGATATTAAATAAGCAATTAGGTAATTAATCCGCCAACTTATTTAGATCTAACTTAATGATTTTACAGGAACAGCAATGAAAAAACATTTTTTAGAATTCGAAAAACCTATTGCAGATCTTAGCAATAAGATTGAAGAATTAAGGTATATGCAAAATGAATCTGCCGTTGATATAACTGCAGAAATCACCCAATTACAAGACAAAGTGACAACACTTACTAAAGAAATATATTCAAAATTGACCCCATGGGAAATCTCTCAAGTAGCAAGGCATCCAAACCGTCCTCGAACACTTGATTATATTAATAACATATTTAGTAATTTTATTGAATTGCATGGTGATCGTCATTTTGCGGATGATAAATCAATTATTGCAGGAATTGCAAAAATAGGCAATCGTTCAGTAATGGTAATTGGACACCAAAAAGGGCGAGATACTAAGGAAAATCTTGAGAGAAATTTTGGGATGCCATGCCCTGAAGGATATCGTAAGGCATTAAGATTAATGTTACTTGCTGAAAAATTTGAATTACCCGTAATTACTTTTATTGATACTAGTGGTGCCTATCCTGGAATTGGAGCTGAAGAAAGAAATCAATCTGAGGCGATTGGTAAAAATTTATATGAAATGGCAAAACTAAGAACTCCAATCATTATAAACATTATTGGCGAAGCAGGTTCTGGTGGTGCTCTTGCCGTTGGGGTTGGCGATCAAATTAATATGCTTGAATATGCAATTTATTCAGTTATTTCGCCAGAAGGATGTGCATCAATTCTTTGGAAAGATGCCTCAAAAGCAAGCACTGCTGCAGAAATTTTAGGAATCACCTCAAATCGCTTAAAAACACTTGGATTAATTGATAACATTCTAACTGAACCACAGGGTGGCGCTCATGCTAATCATAGTGAAATGATGACTAAAATGAAGCGAGTAATTCGAGATAACCTTAGAAAATTACAAGAATATTCTATTGATAATTTATTGCTTAGACGCTTTGACCGACTCATGAATTATGGTAAATTTAAAGAAGAAAGTTAATGATCGAACCATTAGTTGAGAGAGTATTAAAAAGTTTACCAAAATCTGATTCATATACAGTCGCTCTTAGTGGTGGAGTTGATTCTGTAGTCTTACTTCATACCCTTAATCAAATTCGTAATTTACAGAATATAAAACTCAAAGCAATTCATATTAATCACGGTATCTCATCCAATGCGTTAATGTGGCAAAATTTCTGTCAGGAATTATGCACAAAATTAGCAATTCCGCTTTCAATAATTCAAGGAAAAATCACTAAAAACGGTGGAGAAAGCCTTGAAAATAATGCCAGAAATTTTCGTTATCAAGCATTTTCAAATGAATCAAATACTATAATTACATTAGCTCACCACCAAAATGATCAAATAGAAACTATGCTAAGCCAAATCTTTAGAGGAAGTGATTTACATAATATTGCAAGTATGAAAACAATCAGTCAAAAACAACAAACAATATTTTGGCGACCATTATTAAATGTTACTAAATTACAAATTCTAGATTATGCAAAACAATTTAATTTAAATTTCGTTGATGATGAAAGTAATTTGGATAAAAAATATTTACGTAATTTCATTAGGCATGAGATTATGCCAAGCTTAAACTCCTGGGATAACCATATTGAAACTAAATTATTAAATGTATTAAAGATTACATTGAATAAACTTTAAACTGTAAATAAAACAATTAGGATAAATAAAAAATGTTAAAAGAACTTAAATTAGGTTAAAGTAAAAAATTAAGTACTGAACGAATTGAACCTAATGAGTAAATGGTACATGGTTGCTTTAAGCTGTTAAATTAAACTTATTGTTTCGAAATTTTTAATTATGACATTTAAAAAATATTTATTGTTCTTGTCGATAAATTTATACTTAGTGAACCTCATTTAAGACAAAATTAAGTCAGTAAAGATATAGATTAAAAATTATTGAATAAAAGCCCTAAAATAAAAAATAAATATAAAAGTAAAAAGAAAGGGAGCGAATATAAAAAGATAAATTTATGTAATAGCAAAAAACACTCTTATAGAAAATTAAAAATTTATAGTAGTTTAAATTAACTTCCATATGTT
>CALFYC010000161.1 GCA_937952895.1 uncultured Neisseriaceae bacterium | reverse complement strand
AAAAAGACAATTTTGATCAACAAGATTTTATAAATTTAAAACAAAGTCTTAAGGATACAGGAGTTATTGAGATTTGTTACCAAGCTACGATAGCGCAACAAAATCTTGCTTTAGATTACTTGTCCAAACTGCCTAAAAATGATTATTCATTGTGCTTAGCTGAGCTCACATCTAAGATTGTCGGGCGTGACAATTAGTGGTATTGTGTATTTTCGTATCTGTATTTTAGCAAGGTAAATTCAATGAAACGTGTTGTAAACTGGTTAAGTTTGTTGTTTGTTTCGGTTGGCGCAATGATTGGATCAGGGTGGATGCTAGGCCCTTTGCACGCAGCTAAAATAGCTGGAGCAGCTTCTATATTCTCCTGGATCATTGGTGGCTTTATTGTCATGGTGATTGCATTAGTGTTTGCTGAACTCTCAGCAATGTTACCAGTCACTGGCGGTATCGCGCGGTACACGCAGTTTAGTCACGGCGGCTTTGTGAGTTTTGTCATGACCTGGGTTACCTGGGTTGCTTATATTTTAATTCCACCTGCGGAAGTCCAAGCTTTATTACAATACAGTGCTAATTATTTTCCAACACTTGTAACTACTATTGAAACAGGAAGTCAGGTAAGCACACATCTATCAAGTATTGGTATCATAGCTGCTATCATCTTATTAATCTTAATGAGCTACATCAATATTTTAGGCATTCGATTTGCTACAGAGTTTAATAAATATTTAGTCTACTTCAAGTTATTTGTGCCATTATTAGTAGCATTCATCTTAATGAACACAAGTTTTCATTTTGAAAATTTACAACAAATCTCACAAGTTAACTTTAGCGATAATATAAAAAATATTTTCAAAGCACTACCATTAGCCGGGATTATATTTTCTTATTTTGGTTTTAGGCACTCGGTCGAATTGGGTGGAGAAGCTAAGAACCCACAGGTTGCTTTACCATTAGCATTACTAGGTTCTATCGCAATTTGTATGGTTATTTATACTTTAGTACAAACAGCATTTGTGGCGAGCATGCCACCAGAGTTATTAACTAATGGCTGGGAAAACTTTTCGTTTAAAAACTATACTGGATTCCAGGTCAATGATAGTGGTCCATTTGTAGCGATTGCGAGTATTTTAGGTTTAGGGCTGTTAGTAAAAATTATATTCTTAGACGCTTTGTTTTCACCATTTGGTAGTGCTCTTATGGTTGTTACTACCAATGCAAGAATAAACTATGCAATGAGCGTCAATGGTTATTTTCCAAAGTTTTTCTTAAAATTAAACAGCAAAGATGCACCATACATGGCTATTGCAGTAAACCTATTTTTTGGTTTATTTATGCTTGTGCCTTTTCCTGGTTGGCAAGAAATGGTCAGCTTAATTATTGCTGCATTAGTCGTGTCGCATGCTATTGCTCCAATATCTTTATATACATTACGACACCAAGTGCCAGAACAAGCAAGACCATTTAAATTGCCTTATTATGGATTAATTTGTCGATTAGTATTTCTATTCTTAAACTTTATTGCTTATTGGACAGGTTGGCATACACTATCGACTATGTTTATGGCATTACTCGCCGGTTTAATGTATTTACTTGTGCACAGAATTATTCAAGGAAATAAGGATAAGCCATTATTGAATTTCAATAAATCTTTATGGTTATGGTGTTACCTTGGTGGCTTAGCAGTGATTTCTTACTGTGGTGATGTCACTTTTGGTGGCCAGGGTTACATACCATTTGGTTATGATCTATTAGTATTATTTATTTTCACTTTAGTTATTTTCCAATGGTCTATTAATGAATGCTTGCCTAATGATTTGGCAGAGTTGCAGATCAAAAGAGAAAATGAAATGAGATTGGCTGGTAATATTTAATTTATAGTCTGCATCTATTCAAATCCGTCACTCCTGGCGGGTTTCCCTTCTAAGTTGACTTCATCATCTAAATGTTGATAATACCTGCATAAGATATTAATAAATCAATAATTACAATTATAATAATGCATAAAAACATACCTGGTCGTTTGTTTATTTTCTTTTGTTTATCTTTATCAACTATTAATTTAGAAGCTACAATGAGTGAAGATGAAAGTTTTTCAGACTTAGCACTGAGTAAGTATGAAAACCAAACTATCATGTCAGTAGCTGGTGAAACGACTGAAGATAGCAAGATGCTTATCAATGAATTAACGGTCCCGTCCATAGATCATAAAATAACGCCCAATCCCAATGAAACTATTGATTTATATTCAGGGGCCTTGAAATTAATTTATAAGGATTTTTCAGCACCGGTTGCCCCGGGATTAAATATGGAATTTAATCGTAGCTACACTTCTGGAAGCTACTTAGATGAATTGTTTCAAAGCGATCAGAATTTTTATCAAGCGTATGTAATGCAAGATTGGAATTTTCAAAGTGATTACATCAGGGTCGAAAAAAGATGT
>CALFYC010000160.1 GCA_937952895.1 uncultured Neisseriaceae bacterium | reverse complement strand
ATGGAGCAAAATATAGGTATATTGTTTGTAGTTATTGGTTCTTTATCAGCAAGTATAGGGATATTAGAAAAAAACTATATGTTTTAAATAGATCGTTCTGTAGATAAATTTAATAAAAAATATAACGTAAATATAGATAACGATACATATTGTAGATTTGAAGGTATTCAACGACTTAAGACTACAAAGAGATTATTGATATTAGAAGTAGTATATTTTTTATTTGAAATAAAAGATTTGAAAATGATAATAATAATGCCTTTAGTTATAATGATGTTGACAACACATTGACATTAAACATGGACGGAAAAGCAGGATTTGTATGCATAACTAACATCACTCCAACAAATGCTGCAGACAATGTTGGCTCATACGAATATGATAACAGTGGAATAGCCATGACATCATGTAGATCTTCTACTGTTAACGTAGACATTGAAGTGCTTGCAATCACAGGCCTACAAGATTTAAAACCAGTAGTAACAGTTAATGGCGGACAAGTAACGCTTGAGCCATATACAACAGAAAACTTATGGAAAGGTACTATATCTAGAACTTTAGTAGAAAGCGCTATCCCTGGTGAATACCTAGTAGAAGCTTATCACTCTGAAGGAAATACAGATACCGCCATTGTATACTTAGAGACTCCTCCAACAGTAACAGTTGCAGAATATACTGGAACATATCCAGTTGTTGGACAAACGGCGTATGCAAATGGAAGAACAGTTGGTTTTACAGTAACCGCAAATAAGGCATTTACTCATCTAGAAGTGGTAGCAAATACAGATTGCGGATTGGCCTATAAAGCATTAAATCCTCCAGAATTGGTTGCTCCGTTCACAGAATACACAACTAGATCTGGTACTGGTCTTACCATTGCCGTTCCAACAAACAACACATATAATAAACATTTACACGTTAGAGTTAAGAACGCTAATACAACAAATGCATGGAGCGATGTATTTATAAGTGCAGGGCCAACAGATCACACAGATTTTATTGTACTCGATAGCAGATTGCCATCGGTCACAATAGACACAATTGATTATCCTGGAACACAACAGGCATTAAAGGATACAGAACAAGCAGAAGTCTTATACACATATACAAATACAGAACAATTACAGGTTCAATCAATTGGCACAGATCTAGATATTGTAACACCAAATCCAGGTGTTGGTGATGAAATACTTGTTAATAGAAAATCATCTGGCTCTGGATATAATATAAGCTCTAACAACTTAAGAATTATAGCTAAAAAATTAACAAACGATACTAGCTTAACAGTTAATGCAATTGTTCAGATTGCAGATAGTGTACCGTCGATAACTTTAAGTGGGACACATACAACAAAAAGACTTAGAAGCGGTGGAAACAACGGAACATCAGAACCATCATACGCCGTTACTATCCATTCAAACCAAAGATTGCAAAATATACCAACATTAACTCCTGGATCTGGTGGTGGAGAATTAACATTACTACCTGATTGGACTGGAACAAATAGCGGAGATGGAATGCAATATTCTGGCAAAAGTTTGAAAGTTCACGATTTGTTAACAAGAGGTGAATATGAGTATACAATATCTGGAGTTTTAAATTTAGCTGGTAGAACAACTACTACAATAACATTAGGAAAAAAATATACAATTGGCGGTTTTGTTTCAAGAAATGGGTATTTTACAACTGGAAGTGACTTTAGTGACATTGGTGTAAATGTAAGCAATTTTGATAATGATGCAAAATTGGTCGTAACAGTGTTATCATTGCCTGGAACCTATGTAGAAAATACAACAAATGTTAATTATTCTTCTGGAAATCATATATTTACCATAGTATCCACTGCAGCACCAACAGCATTTGAACCAAGAGGAAACGCAATAAGATTAAATGAGGAAAAAGTCATAGGTGCAATTTCAACATCACCAGGACTACCATATACAATCGAGGAATTAGATTAAAATGCCAACAGCAACAGAAATTTTTATTAATGCCGAATTACCAAAAAGACCGTATACAAATCAATTTCCATTTACATCTGGACATGTCCCAGTTGCTACTGGTGTTGGATTACAAGTAGAAGCTAGAGCATTAACTACGTCAGATATATCTGGCATGAACAGCTATGCAACACAAGATGATTTATCAAACGTGCTGGCTGGCCTATGGGATGACAGAGGAGCTTATACAGTTAATGCTGCTGGAAATATAAATTATCCTTCATCGGCAGGCAGTGGCGTAGCAGGAGCCCTAATGAAAGGGGATATATTTACTGTAGCTGGTGCAGTTGCTGGTGTTAGCACAATTAACAATATTGCCGTCAACAATGGAGATACAGTAAGAGCTCTTGTAGATAATCCTAGTGCTACTGATAATGCTCATTGGGCTATTGCTGAAAATAACATTGGCTATGTACCAGAAAATAGAGCTAACAAAACTACAAATACAGATCTAAGCGGAGCGACTGGAACCTATCCTGATACCCCTACAGTCAAAAGCTATATTGACAAATATGATATTTCTGCTGCCTCAATAAACTCTACTGGAACGGTTACATTAACTCGTACTGCGTCTGATTTAACATTCCAAGTTCCAACAGCAATTAGTGGATTGTCATTCGATGCAAATACTGGTGTTTTAACATCCTCATATACAAATAATGCTACAAGTACAACAATTACAGTTGCTGCAAATGAAGTAGCTGATAATGTTTTTAGAATAAAAGATAATGGAGATGCAACCAAGAAGATAGCATTTGAGGCAAGTGGTATAGCTACAGGTCAGGTTCGTACTATTACTATGCCAAACGCAAATATAAACTTGGGCCAGCAGTTTATATCATCAGAGTATGACGTAGACAATGGGGTGGTCACGTTTGGCAAAGCAGACGGTACAAATACCACACTGAATTTGAAAGGTTCAAGAAGATGGGCAGCCATACCAAGCGATGCAAGTATACTACAACCACCTGTAGATACCATTTTCCAAATTGGTACCATCCCTGTAAGCATTAATATAGGCCCTATGTTGCAGTACTGGCCAGTTGTTTGGGAGTTTTACGCTAGTCAAGTAGATATACAACTTACGCTACTCAAGTGGACGGCTGGTTACGTATACGATATTGAAGGCAACACACTTGTAGGTAATCAGACATCGTATACTATAACGATACCGTCATATACCACTCTTAAGATAGAAGGATTTTACAACCACTGGATCATTACCTATGGTTCAGGACAAGAAGCCTATGCTAGAAGTGGTCATCTCGGCCTAGTAAGTACCGCAGGTCCAGGTGCAGGGCAAACCAAATACAGGACGACATTTGTACGCAGTTCGGGAAGTGGCTTCGCTTCTGATGTTACGGTAACTATACCTAATGTGAACGTAAACTTAGGTGATTTGCCTAGTGTAGCAACGACTAATAGCAATACGCTAAGCGGCACACGCACTCATATTATGGGCGGTAGCGGCAATAATGTAAGCGGTACAGATAATATAGCTATAGGCACAACAGACTTTATGCTATCATCTGATAGTCAGGTGGCTATTGGAGCAGGATACAGAAGTACAAGTAACATTGAAAGAGTAACTTGTGCTGACACTCTGATATTGGGAAATGCACAGGGTTACGTATTAACCGTAGTGCACAGATTGCGTGCCAATGCTGGCAACAGTGTGTTTGTAGCAGACTCATTTAATACTCAGGTTTCTGATACACTAGGTCTTATGAATACGCCAAAAGCTGTACTTAGACGCTCCTACTTTTTGAATGCTAGGCATGAGCTAACTTTTACGGCCACT
>CALFYC010000159.1 GCA_937952895.1 uncultured Neisseriaceae bacterium | reverse complement strand
TCCGAAATCTATATTTTATTATCAAAGGATTATCATTTAAGCTGAGACACTACCCAATAATCTGAATTCTTGCATTAATTTTATAAGTAATGCTAGAATGCCGCATCTAAAAATTAATCATTAAATTATTTAGGATTTATTATGCAGATAGCTACATGGAACGTTAATTCATTAAAAGTGAGATTGCCTCAAGTAATTGATTGGTTAAAAACTTCAAATTGTGATGTATTAGCATTACAAGAGTTAAAATTAGATAATATGAATTTTCCGATTGATGAATTTAAAAATTTAGGTTATCAATGTGTATACAATGGTCAAAGAACATATAATGGTGTAGCAATAATTTCTAAATTAGCTATTGATAATGTAGTGCATGATATTCCGGGATATGATGACCAACAAAAGAGAGTAATTAGCGCAACGATTAATGGAATTCGTATAATTTGTGTTTATGTGGTTAATGGAGAGAGTATTGTTAGTGAAAAATATCTCTATAAACAAAATTGGTTAAAAGAATTACATAAATATATTGATTTAGAATTAAAACAGCATCCCCAATTGATGGTATTGGGGGATTTTAATATTGCACCTCATGATATCGATATTTATGATCCAATAGCATTAGAAGGCGGCATTTTATGTTCAGAAATTGAACGTAAAGCATTTTTTGATATTTTAGAATTGGGTCTTCATGATAGTTTTCGAATTTTTAACAATGAAGCTAAACAATATAGCTGGTGGGATTATCGAAGTATGGCATTTAGGCGTAAAATGGGAATTCGGATTGATCATATTTTAATTAGCGAGGCTTTAAAATATGTGGCTAAGAATTGCACTATTGATATAGAGCCACGTAAAAACGAAAGACCGTCAGATCATGCTCCAGTTATTATTCACTTATAGACAATATTAATAATAAATTCTTGGAATTCTATCATTAAAATCACATAATATTTCATAGGTGATGGTGTTACATTTATTGGCAATACTTTCTAAAGTTATTTCTTGATCACCCTGAGTGCCAATTAAAACTACTTCATCATCAATATTGCAATGGCCATGAGGGCCAATATCAACCATGAACATGTCCATACAAATAGTGCCACTAATCGTGTATTTATGACCATGTATAATGACTTCACCAATATTAGATAATGATCTTCGATAACCATCACCATAACCAATTGGGATAGTTACAACTCGAGTCTGTTCAGTTGTAATATATTTATGATCGTAACTAATTCCTTGGCCTTTAGCTACTGTTTTAAAATAAACTATTCTTGATTTTAGATTAAAGCATGGACGTATCTGATTAAACGGTGAGTTTGAAGGTAGAATATTAGGTAAATAACCATAAACCATTATTCCTGGTCTTACCATATCAAAATATGATTCCGGAAAATTGCACACCCCTCCTGAATTAGCGATATGACAAATAATATTATGGTCCTGGCTTTTTACATATGTTGTAATTTCTTTAAATTTATTAATTTGTTCCATAGTAAATAGATCACCGGCTTGATTACTACTTGCAAAATGTGAATAAACCCCAACTAATTTAATACATTTATGTTCTAGAACAAAATCAATAAGCTTTTTAGCATTTTCTGGACGTACGCCAATTCGATTCATTCCGGTATCAACTTTAATATGCACCAAAGCATTCTTTTGCATTTTTATGCAATAATCAATTAATAAGCGAGCTTTAAAGAGTGAAGATAAAGTTATTTCTAAATTATAATTAATTAAATCGGTGATTTGCATTTCACTAAATGCACCAAAAACTAATATTGGCTTTGTAATACCATTTTGTCTTAGTTTGACACCTTCATCAACACATGCAACAGCAATATAGTCAACAAATGGTTCGACAATTTGTGAAACTGCAACTAAACCATGTCCGTAAGCATTAGCTTTAACTGGTAAACATAATTTAGCTTGATTAGTTTGTTTACGAATAATTGTAAGATTAGTAATTAATTGCTTACTATTTATATGAATAACCGCATTATGCATTTGGAGTTAATCTTGCAATAACTTCAGTTTTACCTAAAAGATGAATAACCTCATCAAATGACGGAGTATTTTTGGTGCCACAAATTTTAAGGCGAATTGGCATACCAAGTTGTGGCATTTTAATATTTTCATTAGCACAGAAATTTTTAATTAAATCTTTAATACTTTGAAGATCCCACGAAGTTAAATTAATTAATTCATTTGTGAATTTATTCAAAATTACTAACGCATCATTAGTTAGATATTGGTTAATTTCTTCGGCAGTTGGAATAAATTTATTATAAAAATAACTACATTCTGCAGCCAAACTATTTAAATTATCTGAACGAGATTTAACTAATTGAATAACATCAACTAATTTGGGGCTTTCCTTCACTTGAATATTTTTTTGGTTTAAAATTTCTATTACTAATGCCGCTAACTCATGATTATCTTTCATCTTAATATGATTCGAATTCACCCAAAATAATTTTTTAATATCAAAACGGGCTGGTGAACTAGATACATGTTCAAGATTAAACCACTCTAAAAATTCCTGCATAGTAAATATCTCATTATCGCCATGGCCCCAACATAATCGTGCTAAGTAGTTTAATAATGCTTCTGGTAAAATCCCCATATCTTTATATTGCATTACACTAACCGCATCTGTACGTTTAGACATTTTTTGTCCATCATCACGTAAAATCATAGGAACATGAGCATAAAGCGGAACTTCTTGGTTAAATGCTTTAAAAATATTGATTTGTCTTGGAGTATTATTGATATGATCATCACCTCGAATCACATGACTAATCTTCATATCAAGGTCATCTACTACAACACAAAAGTTATAAGTTGGGGAACCATCACTTCTAGCAATAATTAAATCATCTAACTCTTGATTACTAATTTCAATCTTACCTTTAACTAAATCGTGCCAAACTACACTACCTCCAGTTGGGTTCTTAAAACGTATCACATATGGCTTATTATTATCATGAGTTTCTTTATTTAGACATCGTCTATCATATTTTGCTTTTAAACCTTGGGCTTTTTGTTCTTCACGCATTTGATTAAGTTCTTCTTTAGTGCAATAACAGCGATAGGCGTGACCTGAATCTAATAATTGCTTTATCATTTCCTGGTAACGCTCCATACGTTTAGTTTGATAAAATGGACCTTCGTCATAATCAAGATTTAGCCAATTCATAGCATCAATAATACTATCAACTGATGCTTGGGTTGAGCGTTCTAAGTCGGTATCTTCAATACGTAAAATAAACTTGCCATTATTTTTCCTTGAATGGGCCCAACAAAATAAAGCTGTTCTGGCACCACCAATATGTAAAAATCCAGTCGGTGAAGGAGCAAATCTAGTTCTGATCATACTAACTTCCTAAATTAACTTTTAGCTTCTTGTTGAGCTATATCACGTAATTCGCGTTTTAGAATTTTACCAGTAGCATTACGTGGTAATTTTTCCATAAAATATACTTTACGTGGCATTTTGAAAACAGCTAAATGAGGTTTTAAAAATTCTTTAATTTCATTTTCAGTTAATAACTGATCTTCTTTAAGCTCAATATATGCAATTGGAACTTCATTACTTTCGGAATCTTTAAGACCCACAATAGCACATGCATTAATCTTTTCATGTGTATATAAAATTTCTTCGATTTCACGAGGGTAAATATTCATACCTTTGTGGATAATTAAATCTTTTTTACGATCAACAATGAAAATAAATCCATCAGTATCTAGTTTACCTAAATCACCAGTTTTAAACCAACCATCAATAATTGCTTCGGCTGTTTCATCTGGTCGATTGTAATAACCTTGCATTACACAATCACCTTTAACGCAAATTTCGCCAACTTCACCAAGTGGCAATTCGTGCATATTTTCATCAAAAATTTTTACTTGATAACCTTTTAAAGGTCTGCCAACAGATCCTATTTTATGAGCTTTAGGAGCATTAGATGAAACAATTGGTGAACATTCGCTAATTCCATACCCTTGATATAAAGTCCCTCGTTTAAATTTTTCAGTAAAGCGGCGTTGAACTTCTTCAGATAATGGGGCAGCTCCAGAAATAAAACCAATAACATTATGAAACCAATGAAAATACCAAGGTAATTTAGCACGTGCCATGGCACTAAATATATCAGGCACACCTGTAAAATATTTACAACGCTTAAATAGTAGCATTTTAAGTAAATATTTGAAATCTTTTTTGCTACTCATTGAGGTAAATACAACCACTTCACCATTACTTAGAATTGGTGTAAAAACTGTTGCAGTTAAAGAGAAGGCATGAAACATGGGTAGATAGCTTAGCATAGTTAAGCCTTTTTTAATATTCATAATATCTAAGCATCCAATTCCATTAGATAGAATATTTTTATAGGATAACATGGCACCTTTGGGTTTTCCTGTAGTGCCTGAAGTATAGACAATGAATGCAGTGTCGTCTAACTTAGAGGTTGATTTAAATTTAGGTTCGATTTTAGTGCTTATTGCATCCTCGTAACTTAGGTTTTTTTCGTTTTTTAAGCTATCACCTTCAACCCAGGTGATTTTATTTAGACCAGTCCTAACTAATAATGATTTAGTTTGTTCGATAAATTTGTGTGAAATAAAAGCAAATTTAGCTTGGCAATCGTTAACAATATATGCAAACTCTTCTTCTTTTAGAAAATTGTTAATAGGGACAGCAATAGCGCCTAATTTACTCACAGCAAATACATTTACGATAAATTGCCAGCTATTTGACATTATAAGAGCTACTTTATCTTTTGACTGAATTCCTTGATCTTTTAAAAATTGTGCCACTGCATCAACTCGGATTTTAAATTCATGATTATTAATCTTTAAATCATTTTGTGAAATGATCGTTTTTTTGGGTGATTTTATTGCGTTATTTTCTATAATGTCATAAAAATTCTTATACGAACAGTATTGCATAATCAGCTTTCTTAAGGTTAGTAAGACTTTAAAATAATTTATAGAGAGGAATTATAACAGATAAAAAATAGTTAATGAATTTACAAATACAAATTTTTTTATAAGTAATTGATATATTTCTTCTTATGAGTCAATAAAGATTTGATGATTAATTTTAAACTCAATTAATTTTGGAGTTTTTATTTATAGCTAATATATTTTTGCTTAGATTTATTTGCGAATTCAAATTAAAAATTTCTGATAGAGTAACTCGTCGCCTAAATAATATGGCATTCCTAGTAAATGAAAGTGTGTTTTGCTTGATTATAATTTGACATCAACAATAAACCCATATGTTCCACTAATTATACCAATATATTACAACTAGAGTTGACATTGCACAAATTTTGTCTTATCCCTCCAATGCCACCAATTGAAATTGTAAAAGTGTGGATTGCAAATCAGGAAGTGATAAATATATTTCTATTCCACAAACAGTTTGCCAGACGTCTTTTATAGGTAAATAAAGACAAATAATTCTACCTATGGGAACGCCCATAGATAGGGTTATACGAATAATATTTATACTCTGTTGTATCATGTGAGATAAAAAAGCTAAAATAAATTTGACATAAGGGGTTTAGATTTAATATAATCACGTTCTCACTTTAAAAAAGTTGTTCTTTTTTGAGTAGGGATAAAAGATCTTTAACAAGCTAACAATCAATAAATGTGATGCATCTAACTGATGTTGAGAAATATAAGTTAGATATGCATGACATGACAAATATGTAAAAGTATTAAAAAGAGAGAAATGTTTGTATGTATGTAAATACGTATAAATATGAATCTCCGTCAAAGAAAGTATGTCTAGCGACTGAAAAGTCAGAGATTAAAACGAAAGAGTTTGATCCTGGCTCAGATTGAACGCTGGCGGCGTGCTTT
>CALFYC010000158.1 GCA_937952895.1 uncultured Neisseriaceae bacterium | reverse complement strand
TTAATAACTTGACACTATTTGGGATGGTTTTAGCTATTGGGATTGTGGTAGATGATGCAATTGTCGTCCTTGAGTGCGTTGAACGAATTATGACAGAAGAGAAGCTTAACTCACTAGATGCGTCAATCAAAGCCATGCAAGAAGTTGCCGCACCAATTATTGCAATTGTTCTTGTATTAAATGCGGTATTTCTACCAGTTGCATTTTTAGGTGGTTTTAGTGGAGTATTAATGCAGCAGTTCGCAGTAACGGTTGCTGTTTCAGTATTTTTATCTGGACTAGTTGCATTAACTTTTACCCCAATGTTATGTGCAATATTCTTAAAAGGTGCAGAACATACCCATAATAAACCTAAATTTATATTTTTTAGATGGTTTAATAATGGATTTGATAAGTTTAGAGATCTTTACATAAAAATTGTTACCTGGTTTATTGACCATGAAAAAACAGCATTTTCTATATGGGGAATGGTAGTAATTGCAACTGTTATCATGTTTATTAAAATTCCGACATCTCTAATTCCACTTGAAGACATGGGCTATTATTATGATACAATTCATGTAACTCCAGCAGGATCAATGGATTATTTATTAGAAGAAACAGATAAAGTTATAAAAAAAGTAATGTCATTACCACAAATTGATCGCATTGCCCTACTTGGTGGGCTAGATTTATTAGATAACGGTGCACTTAAAACTAATACAGCATCACTGAGTATCATCACCACTCCTTATGGTGACCGAACCAAAGCTAGTGATGGTATCAATGCTTTAATTGAAAAGACTAATGAAATTAATCATGAAAATAAGGATATCGTTGCTCTTTCATATAATCAACCACCTATTCGTGGAATGAGCCCAACTGGAGGAGTAACTTTTTATTTAGAAGCAAAACAGCCAGTAACAGTTATGCAAATGTATCATGATTCGGTAAAATTAGTTGACTACTTAGAAAAAAATTATCCATCGATATCAGGTGCACATCAATTCTATAGCGTAGCAACACCTCAACTATATGTTACCATGGATGCTAAAAAAGCTTATATTTATGGTGTTACTTATGCAGATGTCTATAATACATTACAAGCTGTATTTGGTAACTACTATGTAAACTATTTTACTAAATGGAATGATTTATATTGGGTTATTTTACAAGCACAATATGATTACCGTAAAAATCCAGATTTACTAAGCACTGTTTATGTCAAAACCAAATCTGGCGACAATATCCCAGTTGGAAGTTTAGCAAACATTCAATTTAAAAATGGACCTGAAGTAGTAACTAGATTTAATGATTACTTGGCAAGCCAAATAGTAGCTGACCCAAATAGCAAGGAAGGTTATACCCAAGGTCAAGTAATGGCAGCAATTACTGATGCTGTTCCTAAAGCTTTAGGCAAAACTTATGCGATTAAATGGTTTGGTCCCGCATACCAACAAAATCTTGCAGGGAATCAATCACAAATTGCATTTGGATTAGGAATCACTATGGTATTTCTAATTTTAGTTGCACTTTATGAATTATGGACATTACCTACTGCAGTACTATTTGCACTACCATTTGCTTTATTTGGTGCCGCCATAGTCTTGGTAATCTTTAAAAAACCAAATGATCTTTATTTCCAGATTAGTTTATTAACTTTAATTGGCTTATCCGCTAAAAATTCAATTTTAATTTTAGAGTTTGCAATTGAGGAAGTTAGAAAACATGGAGCCTCATTTAGAGATGCTGCCCTTTTGGCGGCAAAACTAAGATTTAGACCAATTATCATGACGTCAATTGCTTTCGTGTTTGGTGCTGTTCCATTAGCCACAGCAAGCGGTGCTGGTGCAAATGCTCAACATTCAGTAGGAACTGGCATAATTGGTGGAACACTTGGTTCAACATTTTTGTCAACCTTATTTGTCCCACTATTTTTTATCGTGGCTATGCGAATATCAGATAAGTTTAAATAATTTAGATTCGGTGTTAGCTTTATACTAAAGAGTTTTAATGTAATCTAACACCATTTGAGCGTGCCCATCTACAGATACTTTACGCCATTCTTTAATAATTGATTTCTTCTTATCAAAAATGAAAGTGCTACGCTCAATTCCCCTTACTGGCTTTCCGTACATCTTTTTGTCTTTCATAACACTAAACATATTGCATACATTTTCTTCTGGATCTGCAAGTAAGTCAAATGGCAAATTATATTTATTTTTAAAATTATGATGTGATTTTAACGTATCACGCGAGATGCCTAGAACTTCAAAACCAAGTTTAATAAACTTGGGATATAGTTTTGCAAAATCCTGATTTTCAACAGTACAACCAGAAGTGTTATCCCTAGGATAGAAAAATAGCACTAAAGGTTTACTACATTTAGACAACTCAAAATCCACCCCACTAGTTGAAGGTAATTTAAAATCAAACATCTACTTTATTCCTATTTTAATTTATCTAATTCACCACTACGATTTAATGCTGATAAATCATCAAATCCACCAATGTGTCTCTCTTCAATAAAAATTTGTGGGACAGTCATTCTTCCTCCACTTTTTTTAATCATAATATCTTTTTGTTCTGGATCTAGATCAATACGTATTTCATTAATATTATTAAATCCTTTTTGTTTCAATAAATTCTTAGCCATAGTACAATATGGACAAGTTTCTTTTGAGTAAATCGTAACTTGTGTCATAATTTTCTCCTTATGTTATAATCAAACTGTAGCAATTGTAACATATATATGAAAGAATAAAAATGATTTATAGCATGACTGGTTATGCAAACAAAAATTTGAATTTAGACGGATTTCTAATTCAAATTGACATTCGTTCAATTAATTTCAGATTTTTCGATTTAAGCATTAAGTCACCAGAACCATTACGTGTAATCGATCAAGAGCTACGTCAAAAAATTATGACCAAAATTACTCGAGGAAAAATTGAACTTCGAATTCATTGTCAAGAATCAGAATTAGCTAACTTACAGATTAAACTTAATCTCAATTTATTAAATGAATATCTGCGTTTAGAACAGCAAATTAAAGATTTAACCCCTAATGTTGAATCATCTAGTATTGATAAAATAATAAACTTTCCCGGGATGCTGATTCAACCTACTTCCAAATATGATGAAATTAATAGTATGATCATAAATGAAATTGATACTGTTATTAATGAATTAATTATCTCACAAGAAATTGAAGGAAATAAGTTGGCTAATAGTATTCTTAGCAAAATAACCTTAATTGATGAGATTGTAGATAAATGTATCAAATTAATTCCAAAAATTTCATTAGATTATCAACTAAAACTTAAGCATCGTCTACTAGATACATTAAATGAATCAATTATTAATGAACAACGGCTACAACAAGAATTTGCTTATTTTTGTCAAAAATCGGATATCGATGAAGAGTTAACTCGTCTGAAATCACATATTAAACAATGCCAAAATTTAATACAACAAGGCGGAATGATAGGTAAGAAAATTGACTTTATGACTCAAGAGATGAACCGCGAAGCAAATACTATTAGTTCAAAATCATCATCTATTGAAATTATAAATTATGCAGTTGAATTAAAATTTTTAATTGAGCAAATTAGAGAACAGATTCAAAATGTGCTATAAAAAATGAGTGCAATTGCACTCATTTTTAATTTTTAGTATTCGTTTCTTGGACGAAATGTTTTAGGCTCTTGTGGCTTTTGCTTATTTACCACGATGTCACGGCCAAAATGGTTACTACCATTTAATTTTGTAATTGCTTGCTCAGCTTCTTCTTGAGTACCCATCTCAACAAAACCAAAGCCTTTGCTTCTACCATCACGATCTAGAATAACTTTAGCAGAAACTACGTTTCCAACTGCAGCAAAAATTTCCGTTAATTCAGCATCTCTAATTTTGAAACTTAGTGATGCAACAAACAATTTATTATCCATGTTTTAATGTCCTGTGTATTTATAAAATTTAAAAAAAGAAATAGCTAAAAAGTTATTCCTTAGACCAGTTTGCATTATAGCATAAGAATATTAATAGTTGTGGTTATTTTGCCACTTTATAGACAAACTCAAACCCAAACCGGGGTAGTGTAAGTTAATTCATTTAATAGGAGGGCTTTTCAACTTATACCACCACCAGTGTATTAAGGAAATTTCAAATAACGATTCAACTTTTAACTTTTATACAAAATTATCTGAATCCACAATCAATTTTTACTGAAATTAATCAACTAAAATTTTTGCTTTATCTGTTTTTTCCCAACTAAAATTTTCAATATCTCGACCAAAGTGCCCATAATTTGATGTATTCTTATAAATCGGTCTTAATAAGTTTAATTCTTGGATAATTCCTTTTGGTCTTAAATCAAAATTGGCTAAAATTGATTGCTCGATTTTTCTATCATCAATCTTACCGGTACCGAACGTATGTACATTAATTCCAACAGGCTTAGCAACTCCTATTGCATAGGCAATTTGCACCTGACATTGTGTTGCAAGACCACTTGCTACAACATTTTTTGCCACATATCTGGCAGCATATGCTGCAGAACGATCAACTTTAGATGGATCTTTTCCAGAAAATGCTCCTCCACCATGAGGAGCGGCTCCACCATAAGTATCTACAATAATTTTACGCCCAGTTAGACCACAATCGCCCATAGGACCACCAATTACAAATCGCCCAGTTGGATTTATTAAATATTTTGTATCTTTTGTCAAAGTCTCTTTGGGTAATATCGGCTTTATTATTTCCTCTATTACAGCTTCTTTAATTTGTGAATAAGAAATCTCTGGATCATGCTGAGTTGATAGAACAACAGTATCAACTGCAATTACTTTACCAGTTACTGAATCATATCTAACTGTTAATTGAGCTTTAGCATCAGGTCTTAACCATGATAGTTTACCAGATTTCCGGACGTGAGACTGCCGCTCCATCAAGCGATGTGAATAATAAATTGAAAATGGCATTAAAGTTGGGGTTTCATTACATGCATAACCGAACATTAGCCCTTGATCACCAGCACCTTGATCTAAATCAATCCCACTACCTTCATCAACTCCAGCTGCGATGTCAGGAGATTGTTTATCATAATTAACTAAAATTGCACAACTATCTGCAGAAAAACCATACTCATTTTTGGTATAACCAATATTTCTAATTACATCTCTTACCACTTGCGCATAATTAACATTTGCATTAGTAGTAATTTCTCCAGCTAATACAACTAATCCAGTATTAACTAGCGTTTCAGCCGCAACTCTTGAATATTTATCTTGGGTTAGAATAGCATCTAAAATAGCATCTGAAATTTGATCTGCAACTTTATCTGGATGACCTTCAGAAACTGATTCTGAAGTAAATAAATAAGAAGACATGATATATATCCTACGAAAAAAAATTTAATAAAATTTATTCGTAGCTAAATGAAAAGAAGTTAAAGTTTCCCGATTTAGCTATAAATTCCAATTAATGGCCAAGCAAGCTAGGGACAAATCCGACCATTAGATGGTTATTATAACACATCTTAAGCTATAATATTTATAAATTTATCTTTGCAATTTCTGGATAATACTCAATATAAAGTATAACCTGAATTCTATGAATAGTCGATCTGTGTTCATTAAACTTAAGTGAGGTTTATTAATTACCATAATTAACAGTTAATGGATCATCAATTGCCATAGTAACTGCCTGTAATCTATATGGTCCCGGAGAAGTGTAGACTATTCCAGGGGTTGGGCTATTGCCAGGGCCTCCTGGATTATAAAATGGTTTATAATTGCCAGATGCTGGGATTTCTACTGCAGTAATCAGCCTCATTGCTGCCTGATCACCCTTTAATACGATATCAATATAATTATCAAAATCCTCAACATATGCATCATTCAATGTAGAACCAGCCAACCCCAAATCTGCAAGCCCTACTATTTCAATATTTCCTTCAGGAAAATGATAAACAGTTCCAGTATTAGTCAACCACGATTCAACACCATCCGAATCGGTAACTTGTATCTTAAAAAATGTTGCAAAATCAGTAGGTAGAACAGATGCAATCCCATCAGGAGAAAATCCACCTGTTGTATAAATGCGTAATCTATATTGTGCATTACTTTCACCATAATAAGATACGCCATTATTTGGATAATCACCAGAAAAAGCAGTACAACATCCAATACCTTCACCATCAATTGACATTACACTTAATTTTGCAGCCACTAGAGTTGGTCCAGCATTTGCTTCATATGGGTTTGTGCTATTTTTAGAAAGTCCTACAGCACTGACTGGGCCATTAGGTCCTACTAATTTTAGATTTGCCACAATTGCTACATTAATCGGATAAACCGCACCACTTTCCCCAGGTGCTAAACGATTACCAAACTCTCCAAAAATAACTACCGTGCTTCGCTCATTAAATTCAAGATTTGGATTTATTGATGCAACATAAGGAGTCACAACTTCACCTGTATTTAATGTTACACTAAAATCTGTTCGACTAACAGTACTTGGTAAAACAGGCCAGCTAAAAACTATCGGCATTGCATCAGCATAATATGTCGGATAGCCAAATGCAGTTGACACTCCTTGAGAAGTTGTTGCACTAGTAAGTGCTCGATAAGGTGGATTAGGAGTGGTTACATATTCCCACGCCCCTCCGGCTGCAATCACAAAGCTCTCCCCCTGAGGAACACCTTCAATACCTTCAAAACCATACCCGGCAGATAGAATTTCTGGCTTATCACTCCATAAATCAGCATTAATTAAAATATCTTGGATCAAGGGTAAATAAAATGGGTTTGGAGCTACTTTGACATCTAAATTGGGATTTAGGAAAGACTCTAAATTTAAACTCTTAATTTGAAGAGTATTACTAATAGGATTAGTTAATATAGCTTGATAATTAACTCTTACTAAATCTATCGTTGATTCGTTACTTTCTAAACTAAAACTAAAAGTATGACTTTGGCCCATATTTATAACACCATTGTAGGCCAAATCTTTACTCTCTGCAATTTGATTAAGCCATGAGGCAAGAACAATGTAGGGATTTTGAATTCCACCGACTACAGAATTATTTGTTACAGTAATTTGTGTGATTGTACCAGGACTTATTAGTGGTGTATTAACTGATATAGG
>CALFYC010000157.1 GCA_937952895.1 uncultured Neisseriaceae bacterium | reverse complement strand
TTTAGATACAGCTTTAATTGAAATGATTTATGTTTTGCAATTAACGTAAGTTTACCCAATTTATGTTTCCCCATTTCAATAATTTTTTGAGTAAATTCTTCATCTGACAATTTTAAAATTTCTTCATATTGTGAAGTTGATAAAACTATCGAGATTCGATTATTTGGTAATGGCAAATAAGCCAAAACTGAATCATTATAAAACCACTGATAAGCGGTTCCACTATGTGGATGTTCACAAATAAAATTTGCAACAATTCCGTGTTGGGAATAGTTAATTACTTTTTCGGGAATCCCTGATTTTTGGCGCACAAATGAATTTGCACCATCCGCACCAACTAATAGACGTGTTAAATATCTTTCAAATTTGCCATAAAGATGAACTTCATTATCTAAAACCTGTATATCATTTAATGTATCATATATTATATCAACATTGGTTAATTGGGTAAGCTTTGTATAAATAGCCTGCTGAAGATTGTCAGATTCAATGGTTTTAGCTAAAAAATCATATCGAAAAGAATAATTAGTATCCAGAATAAGATTGCCTTCTATATCTCCAGATATATCCATCGTCTTTATTGTACCAACCCTATCATTTATAGGCCATACTCCTATATTTTCAAAATAAGTAACACTTGATGGAGAAATCGCATAGATACGATTATCCAATTCATTATTTAGTACAATTTTAGACTCTCTTTGTTCTAGAAGTGCAATTTTTAAATTAGGTAGCTTTTGTGCAAGATCAAGTGTAAAAACCCCACCAACTAGTCCACCACCTACAACAAATACATCATATTTAGTTTGCATATATCAAATACACCATGTGAAAATTTTTAATTTAAGATGCAAATTCATACCTACTTAGAATAAATTCGTCATATTCAATGTTCTCAAGACAACAATAACATGAATAACTTTCATCAATTTTAATTTTTTTAAATTGATAATTGTTTCCATTATAACTTATATTTTGATCTTCATCATGATTTAGTGCTGTTTGAGTGTAAAAATCACCTAAGAATCCAGAACCGACTGCCTTAATTAATGATTCTTTTTTACTCCACAAGTTAAAAAAGTGATTTGGTGAAGAAATAAGATCAATTTCCTTTTTAGTAAACACACTATCAGATAAACCTATATAATCAATCTTTTGATCAATGAATTCTATATCAATCCCAATTTTTGACCCTATGTTTAAAGCTAAAACAACATATTCGCCACTATGACTAATATTAAAATCAATTATTGTATGGGATGAATTTTTTATATGTGGTCTTTTAAAACCATCTTCATAAATACTAAAAGAAATATCATGAAATAATTCTTTAATTTCATTAGTGACAACAACATACTTAAACCACTCAGAAATAAATGAACGAAACTTATCTTCAAATTTATAGTATGATTCTAATTTATTGATGCTTTCAACATTTAAATTTGATAAATATGGCTTATAATCAAAAAATCCCTTAACATAAAATATTTTTTGCATCTTTATAAACCAAAAATTAAACTTTTAGCAATATAATTTTGAAGAGTTTTACAGTTGCTTAGACTAATGATACCAGCACCACATAAATGATTGACCAGATTTGATTTTTGTTCAACAAATCTCGCTAATCCATGAGTAAAGTTTGCCACAAAATTAGTATCAATACGTCTCAAATCATCATAAGATGAAGAACTATTTAAACCATTTTTTGCAATAAAAGTTGCCAACAAATCGGCATCACGAATACCTAAATTCATTCCTTGAGCTGAGATTGGGTTAAGTGTTTGTGATGAGTTACCAATTAAAGCAACATGATTTAATAATTTTTGCTTAGCAATTTGTAGACTTAACGGGTATGAACCAACATTACCAACAATCTTTAATTCACCAAAGCGCTTCATAAATGAACTTTGCTGTTTAAGGCAATCTAATAAATTTTGCTCTTTTAAAATAGCATTTGCTCTTTCTGTATCTAATGACCAAACTAATTTATAGAGTCGATTATAAGGCAGTAAAACAAGAGGTCCAAATTTATCAAAACGTTCAAATGCTGTATTAGCTTTAAAATTTTCAACTTCTAAAGTTGCAACAATCGCTATTCGCTTATAATCAAAATTCTTATAATCAACACCATCAATCTTAATTTTCCCACCTTCAGCAACAATTGCCAAATCTGTCGTTAAAGATCTCATCTCTCCGTATTCAGAATATTCGATGGTTGCAAATTTAGCACCCGGAATTATTCGTTTTACATTTGCAAACTGAAAGTCAATTTTGGAATTGTTACTCGTGACTTTATGAAGTTTTTCTAGAATATCACTATAGCTAATGGTATAACCTAAACATCCCAAATTCAGATCGCTTGCTTTAATTACACTAACCCCCAAGCCATTATGTGAAATATGTACTTCCTGAATTGCAGTTGCCCCATCATCAGGCCAACCATTTAAGTCTTTTAATTTGGCAAAACTAGCATAAGATAAAGCTAATACTCTACTATCATTTTTAAAGTTTGATTGACTATCAAGAATAGCTATCGAATTACCTTGATTTACAAATGATAAGGCAAAGGTAAGACCAACAGGACCTGCACCCACAATAACTTTTGATTTATGTAGCATAATAATTTCACAATTTAGATATATAAACTGAACGATATTATAACATTTAATCAATCAAACGCTTGATAGTTCTTAAAAATTTAGAATGTAGACATAACTAATACTTTGAGCTTAAACAACTCAAAGTATTAATTACAAAGATTAGCTAACTATTATTTGTCAGAAAGAAAAGACTGAGGTAGAAACTTGTAATCATTACCATTATACATTAATATCCACTTATATTCTGATGATACTTTATTTTTACACAATACATATTTAAATAAAACTTTATTTTCAGGTTCAGAAACATCTCCTGCAGAGCATGACAATACTGTTACCGCTTGAGATGAATCTTTTTCATAATAATTAACTCCACAATTTTCATCTAACCCTTGGGGAACTAGATTAAAACACATAGAATCAATCATAGATCCTCTTGGTTGTAAACTTCTACAGCCTGTTGGACCATCATTTAAAAATGAAGGTTTTGCTCTAACCGCTTTGGAATCAATATCAAACTGCTTACATGCATCATCCGCATCATCCGCATAACTATTGCCAATTATCATAAATATAGAAGCCAAAATCAATACTTTTAATTTAGAATTTTTATTAACTTGAAAACTCATCTTGATGCCCTTTGAAAAATATCTTTAATTGATCTACAGCAATTTTTAGAAAATACATTAAGAATAAATAAAAATTTTATTGTATTACTGTCCTTATTATAACACACTTATAAGTAATTGTCCTACTTTGTAACAAATTTTTACTAGTATAGGTTTTACAAACTTTTTCATAACTGTAAATTAATAATTGAAGAAATTTTAAACCGAATTTTTTGGGGTAAATTCCAGATTGACCATAATTTCAATCTAGAATAAAGTAACGGCAACCAAGTGGACTATTTTAATAAAAATGAATTAACTAATTAAGCGTTAAACCACTCAAAGAAAGATTTAGTTTATGAGCAAATATACTAAAAGTTTAACTAAAAAAATTGCAATACATATTTTGTTAATTACAGGAGCCATCTTAGGATTACTTATAATCCTTTGGATTTCACTACCATATCTAGTTAATTCAAGTGATTATAAAAATTTTATTATTAAGCAATTTGCCAAACAAACTGGAAGACAATTGATTATAGCTGGGCCAATAGATTTAAAGTTATATCCCACATTAAAGATAAAAATACAACAGGTTGCAATTACTAACCCAACCAATTTTGAACCCGGCAACCTATTATCAATAGACTCTATAACAACTAATATTACTATACCAACTTTACTTAGAGGTAAAATTGAATTTAGAAATTTAATTTTAAATGGAATAAGTCTTAGTTTAATTCAGAATCACTCAATTAATAATTGGACTTTTAATTTTCCATCAAACACAACTAAAACATCAAAGATAAATTATGTATTTAATCAAATAGTTCTTAAAAATTTTCATTTTAGCTATCAAAACAATAAGAATAAAATTCAACCAGAAGTTTTTAATCTATTTATAAATAAAGATGGTGGGCAAATAGAGCTTAATAATAATCAAATCAAAATTAATAAAACGACTATCGACTTAGGTGAGAATTTTCATTGTAATACTAATTTTACTTTTGATAGAGACTCAAATAGTTATATTGGCAACTTCCATACCAGTAAATTTTCCTTAGTAAAAATTTTTCAATTACTAAAAATTAAGATTCCTAAAATCATTAAAACCACTAGCTATAGCAATATTAAATTAAGTTTTAATATCAAAGGTAATACTGAGAGTTTATCCTTTGATAATCTCAAATTAGCTCTTAACAATATAGATGTAAATGGAAAAATTAAAATTAAATTTAATCCTTACACAATTAATCAAAATCTTCAAATTGCTAAATTAAATATTGAAGATACTATCGATTTAAATGGCTTTAAATTAAAAACATCCACTATTAAATTTTGGGGCAATATAACACTTGAGTCAAATTTTAAATTATCTAGCATAAAAGGCCACGAATATATACATATTGATAAACTGATCTTATATGGTTTTAACTTGAAAAAATTTGCTTCTCAACTAAATAAAGTCGTTAATGATATTAGTGTTTTTTCAAAATTTTTTACTCACACTAGAACCCTTGCTACTCTTAGAGCCATACGCCAAGAATTTAACAAACTAAATGGTTTACAAAAAAAGGATTATTCCGACATAAGTGATTTGGGTGAATTTGATAGCACAACAATCTTTAGACAAGGATTAACTAAAATCCAAACCTGCAAATTAAATGGACAAAATTTAATCGTATTTTGTGAAGGATACTATGATTTAATAAATATTTTTTTTGATATGACCCTTCAAGGTAGGATTATTTCATCAAATGAGCAAACCATCATTAATTATCTATATTTTCCTTATGATATATATGGTAGCCCCAATCATATTAATAAAGATCTAGAATGGAGCTATATTTTTACCCAAATTAATAATTATTTGAAAACACATCCACAAACATTATATTAAATGCTTAATTTAGAATATTATTATCGCAAATAAATACGAATTAATACAAAACAAGTTAAAATAATGCTTATAACTTCTGATTTTAAAAAGAAAGCATTGATGGACACTGTTACAAATAAAAAAACCTTTACCCCTTTAATTGCTATATTTATTACTATCTGTATTGATATGATAGGTCTTGGCGTTTTAATTCCTGTTTTTCCACTCTTAGTTCTCCCTGGACCTTATAAAATAACACCGGACTCTTGGTCTCTATCATCTGGATTTATTTTAATGGGTTGGCTAAGCGCTACATATCCAATAGCACAATTTCTATGCTCTCCAATTTTAGGACAATTATCTGATCGCTATGGTCGAAAAATTATTTTAACTCTATCAATAACTGGCACTTGCATTTCTTATATTCTATTTGCAATTGGAATCATAACTAAAAATATTCCACTTATGTTTGGTTCAAGACTACTAGATGGAATGACTGGTGGTAATATTTCTGTTGCTCAAGCAGTTATTGCCGATATTAGCACGCCTAAAAGTCGCGCTAAAAATTTTGGTTTAATCGGAATGGCTTTTGGTCTTGGGTTTATTTTAGGTCCATTTCTTGGTGGTGAATTATCTGACTCTAATTTTGTAAGTTGGTTTGGCGCCGCTATGCCGTTTTATTTTGCAAGCCTGATTAGCTTCATAAATATAATGCTAATCATTAAATTTCTACCTGAAACACTTAGCGTAAAATCACAAAATAGAATTAATATTACAAAACCATTTCATAATTTAGCTTTAGCATTTTTTAAACCAGGCATTAGAAATATTATGCCATCATATACGTTATATAATGCTGGTTTTACTTTTTTTACTACTTTTTTTGCCATAATTATGGCAAAAAAATTTGGTTTTCTACAAAATCAAATAGGAAACTACTTTGCTTATGTAGGGATTATGATTGTCATTGCACAAGGATTATTAGTCCGCCGAATGTCTGGTAAATACAGTGATTATAAAGTTTTAAGATTTAGTATGTTTGGAACAGGAATTTGTGTATTGATATATATGTCCATTCCAGCAAGTAATCAAAATTGGTTATATTTTTTACCACCCTTTTTATCCTCATTTAATGCATTATCTATGGCATTCTTTTCCGCATTAATCGCTCGAGTAACACCTGAGGAAATCAGAGGTCAAGCTTTTGGAATTGCTGGTAGTTGCAATGCAATAGCACAATCATTTCCAGCAATTATTTCTGGATATGTTGCCGATAAAAGCTTAAGCTTAACTACATTTTGGGGCA
Source organism: uncultured Neisseriaceae bacterium (assembly GCA_937952895.1). Lineage (GTDB taxonomy): Bacteria > Pseudomonadota > Gammaproteobacteria > Burkholderiales > UBA11063 > Aquella. The sequence goes on along the minus strand of CALFYC010000157.1, from coordinate 729 downwards.
GCATTATCATATTTACTGCTGGAATTGCTTTTTGGCTATTATTCAGACCACAAAAAAAATAGTTATTCACGCCGCCAAGAGCGGAGTTAAGAACTTAACCCTATATACTTTCTCATACGAGAACTGGAACCGCCCCGAAAAAGAAGTTGGCTTCCTTATGCAGCTTCTAAAATATTATATGGTGGATCAGATCGAAGAACTGCACGAAGCCGGAGTAAAACTAAAAGTGATCGGCGAAAAGACCCGCCTTAGCGAAGAGATCCAGAAGCTGATAGATAAGGCTGAGAAAAAAACCAGCGTAAACAGCCGTCTAAGCTTGCAGATAGCATTCAGCTACGGCTCCCGCCAGGAGATCGCCCAGGTGGCCCGCGCCCTCGCGCAGGAGATAGACCGCGCCAACGACCAGCGCGATGATGACGATCTTCAGATTCGCCCACTTGCCGAAGGACTCGGTCAGCGGCGCCTTCGAGGTCTTGCCCTCTTCCTTCATCTTCTTGAAGGCGGGCGACTCATTCATCGACAGGCGGATCCACACGCTGATGGCCAGCAGGGCGATCGAGACGATGAACGGCACGCGCCAGCCCCAGTCGGCGAAGGCCGCCTCGCCGATGGCGGTGCGGGTGCCGAGGATGACCATCAGCGACAGGAACAGGCCCAGCGTCGCGGTGGTCTGGATCCACGCCGTGTAGGCGCCACGGCGGCCGTGCGGCGCGTGTTCGGCCACGTAGG
>CALFYC010000156.1 GCA_937952895.1 uncultured Neisseriaceae bacterium | reverse complement strand
CTGAATTTAATCTTGCGGCGATTTTTCCACGTGAAGATCCAAGTGATGCCTTTGTGGCAAATTATTATAAAACTCTTGAAGATGTACCACCTGGAAAAATTATTGGAACTTCTTCGGTGCGACGAGTTGCTTTCTTAAATAAATATTATCCACATTTAGAGGTTCGTGAGCTAAGAGGTAATTTAATGACTCGGTTGTCTAAATTGGATAACCAAGAATATGACGCAATTCTCCTGGCAACCGCCGGGTTAAAACGTTTAAATTTAGAATCACGAATACGGGCTAGACTTCCAATTAATCAATTTGTTCCAGCTATTGGGCAGGGAGCTATTGCTATTGAAGTTCTATCGGTTCGAGAAGATTTAAAAGAATTATGTAAGTTGCTTAATCATGAAAAAACTTTTTGTGAAATTTCTGCTGAGCGTGAGGTTGGGAGTTATTTGGGGGCCAACTGTGGTGTGCCAATTGCTGTTTATTGTACTATTGAAGGTCAAAAAATTCAGATTGAAGCAATTGTTTTAGATGCGGATAGCCATGATTTTTATAGGGCTTTTGTATCAGGTAATTATCAAGATAGTATAATTTTGGCTCAAGAATGCGCACAAATATTGATTAAACAGGGTGTTGAATCTATATTGGCTAAATATCGTGTCTAAGTTTTATTTACTTTGTGCTCCTGATAGTAAACTTGAGGAAATGAGAAAAGATCTAGATACTATTGATATTAGGTTATCACCATTACTAATGGTAAACCTTAGATTAAATTCTGAAAAATTAGATTATCTTAAAAAAAATCTTCATAATTACGATTATGTTGTAATTAATTCACCAAGTGCCATTGAAATGTGTTTGGATGCTTTATCTAATGCTACTAATGCTACTTTTTTGACTGTTGGTGAAGTCAGTGGAACATTGTTAAATAAAAAGTTACCCAATTTGGTTTTGTTTCCCAAACATGACTCAGGATCTGATGCATTGTGGGCTCAAGTGATGTCTAACTTAAATCTGGTTGATAAACGCATTCTTCTTATTCGAGGAGACTTGGGCAAAAATTTAATTTCATCATACTTGGATACAAATAATTTAAATTATGATGAAGTAGAGCTTTATCAACATATTCTTCCCAATATTGATAATTTATACTTAAAAAAAAATCTCGAAAACAGTCTATTGCAAGGTATAATAATTACTAGCAGTCTTTTAGTAACAAGCTTATTTGATCAAGCCATGCAAATGGGTTACACTAATGAATTAAGGCAATGCCGATTTATTACCCTTGATTCAAAAGTTGCAAATTTACTTAAACAATTTGGTGTTGTGGAAGTTTATATTACGCTTAATGCTAATCGAGCTGAATTGGTTAATCTTATAAGGGGTTTAGATGACTCAAGTAGTAAAATCAGACAATAAAAAATTGTGGTTAGTCATTTTTCTATTTTTATGTGTAACTGGATTTGCTGTATATGATTGTTATATCAACCATATAAGTAAAAAGCAATTAGAAAGTGAGATTCATCTCCTTAGATTAGCAATGCATGCGCAAGCAAGTTTACAAAATGAGCAAACGAATAATTTAACTCAAAAAGTAAATGGGTTACAAGATAAATTAGCGATATTGTCTTCAGATAAATTAGCAATTACTAAATATCAATTAAATGAATTAATTGCATTTGCAAATCAATTATTATTAGTATATCATGATCCAGAAGATTCCCTACGTGTTTTAAATTATGCTAAAAATTTATTAATTAATAGCCATGATGCAGTATTTGTTGAAATTAAACTTGCACTATCTAGTGATATAACAAGTTTAAATCAAGTTCCTAAAGTTGATACAGCTATGTTATCTGGAGATCTAGATGAAGTAATCAAGCAAATTGACAAATTACCTTTAGTGAATTTTCAAGTAACTAGTCAGATAAATAAAGATTCGCCATCACAATCAAAATGGCGTAAATTTTTCATTAATATCAAAAATAGTTTAGTTGGAATTGTTCAAATTTCTAAATTAAATAGTGGCGGTGCTCCATTTATGGTATTACCTGATGAAGAGTTTGTGCTAAGGCAAGGTATAAAACTAGATTTATTAAATGCAAGAACTGCAATTTTAGAACGTAACAACGATACATGGCAGAGAAGTTTGACTAACGTAAAAATTAATATTCAAAGTTATTTTGCAGATACTCCGGTGAGAACTCAATTACTTATCAATTTAGATGAATTATTGCATGTGAATTTGGGTATGTCTCAAGTTAATATAGATCAAACAGTTAAAGCGCTAAATCAAATAAATGCGCTTTAGTCTAGATAAAATGATAAATCTCTTATTAAGTTGGAGAATTATGTGAAGCTATTGTTAAAATTGATAATTTTTGTCATATTAGCATTTATTTTAGGTTTTTTAGTAACCAGTGAGCATGGTCAAGTGATTATGCTATTTGGTAATTATCGCATTGATCTTACGATTACAACTTTAATAATCATTGTATTAGTTTTATATTTACTATTCTACTATTTAACACGCTTTTGGATTAATTTAAATCGCTTGCCAAATAAACTAAGGAAGTGGAGAGCTAGACATAATTTATTACAAAGTCGTAATTATTTAAATAGTGCTGGAGTTAACTATTTCGAAGGTAAATATGGTAGCGCATATAAAAATGCGATGAGCTCCATCAATAAAGAATTTAGTAAAGATAATAAGTTTATTGCATTAATGCTAGCATTTAAATCTGCGTGTTACATGCGTAATATTGAAAAGCAGGAAAAATTATTAAGTAATCTTGATGCATATAAAGAAATTAAATGGCAATTAGCCAAATTAATGGCATTAGTAGAGGTTCAATATTTAGAACAAAAATATGGTGCGTGTTTAGATAATTTAAATAAAATTATTAATTTAGATAAACGACATATTCCGGCTCATCGAATTATGCTGAAAGTATATTTAAAACTCAATAATTATGAGAAATCTTTTGAGGTGTTAAATTGGTTAATCAAATATGACTATTTAGAAAAGTATAAAGCTGAAAATTACAAATTGCGTGTTTTTAGTGGATTATTTTCCCAAGCAGTCGATATTAAAGAATTAAATAACTTTTATTATAAATTAGAGACGAAAGATCGCCAAAATATGTTATTGGCAAAGTTTTATTTTGATGCCTTAATTAGATTAGAACAATCAGAGAGTGCCATAGATTTATTGGCAAAATTTGATAATCAAGAATTAAGTTTTGGTTTAGGTGAAAGTATCATAATATTAGCAAAAAAAGTATCTGAAGAGCGTCAAATTCGCCGTTTATTAATAATTTGCGAAAAATTGCTTAAAAACAATTTAGCTAATCCACACTTATTACTTACTATGGGAATTCTTGCTTATTTTTCTAGGTTATGGGGTAATGCACGTGGTTACTTGGATGCGAGTATTGCAATCAAACCAAGCATAGATGGATATTTATATTTATCGTTTATAGCTAAGGCTACAGATAATCAGGATCTACTTAAGTATGCAGAAGGAATGTTAATTCAAAATATTCATACATTAGTTTAATTATTAAATATCAATATAAACCAGGAAATATCTAAATGTTAGCACCAAATAGTAGCACTAAATTTGCTAAAAAGAATCGTGAGACAATTTTACCTTCAAAAACAGCAATGTTAATTAGTGATGCCATAGCTGTTTTATTATTTGCACTTTCAATTATTTTGGCAGTTATGTTAATTACGTATTCACCACTAGATCAATGCTGGTTCCGTATTTCTGATATGGTAACTGTGCATAACAAATTTGGTAAATTTGGGTCATATGTTTCAGATATAATTTTTTCAATATTTGGCATTTCTGGTTGGTGGTTAGTTATTGGTTTGTTTTATCTTGGATATCGTAAAATAATCCGGAATAAGGTTGAAGTTGGTAGTTGGTATAGTATTTTAAAATTTATTAGTTTCTTGCTTTTACTTGCAAGTTCTGCGGCTTTTGAATATTTAAATGGATATTTTTCACATACTGAGTATTTACATAATGGTTTTGGTGGAATGCTTGGTAAAACGATTTTTACTTATTTGTTAATCTCAATTGGTCAATTTGGAACAGCTATTTTCACTTTTACGGCAACTGTTGCTCTTTTCTTATTTGCCTTTAATGTAAATATTATTACTATCGCTGAAAAAGTTGGTTTATTCTTAGAGATTTTCTATATTGCCTTATTTAAGCTCATTAGTCGCAAAGATCCACAGATAGAAGTAAAACAAAAAAATATTGAACCAAAAGATCATGAGCCCGAATTTAATGATGAAGATATAGAACCCACGATTTCAATCGCGAATAATCTTGATCCGATTATTGATGAAGATGATGTCATTGACAAGGAGGTGTCTTCAGTTAAAAGTATGCTAAATAAGATTACACGTACAAAAACAATAAAACCTAAACAAGTTAAAGTGCATGATGAGTTAGAACTATTTGATAAGGAATTACCCGATACCTCATTATTAAGTGATGTGGTAAAACAGGCAGATACGGTATCTGCAGAAACAATCGATTTCATTTCAGTATCAATTGAGAATAAGTTATCTGAGTTTGGTGTTGAAGCAAAAGTTATTAATGCTGAAGCAGGGCCTGTAATAACTCGCTATGAACTATTGCCTTCTCGTGGGGTAAGAGGAGATAAGATTGTTGGTCTTGGTAAGGAAATTGCACGAGGTCTTGCGATTACCAATGTTAGAATTGTTGAAACAATTCCAGGTAAAAACTCCATGGGAATTGAAGTGCCAAATTTTAAACGCCAAATAATCTATCTAAAAGAAATTTTTGATTCAAGTGCTTATCGAAATAGTTCAAGTAAACTAACTATGGCTTTAGGGAAGGATATTGCTGGAGATGTAATTGTTACGGATTTAGCTAAAATGCCACATTTATTAGTAGCAGGAACTACAGGGTCTGGAAAATCCGTTGCTGTTAATGTAATGATTCTATCAATACTTTTTCAAGCAACACCTGAGGAAGTTAAGTTTATTATGATTGATCCTAAAATGGTTGAATTATCATTTTATCAAGATATTCCACATTTGCTAGCCCCTGTTGTAACAGATATGGAACAAGCTGCTAATGCGCTTAAATGGGCGGTTATTGAGATGGAACGCCGATACAAAATTATGGCTAAATTTGGTGCTAAGAATATAGTATCATTTAACCAAAAAATTCAAGATTTATTGGCAAGTGGTGTTACCCCTAAAAACCCATTAAGCCCAGACCCTGAAAATCCAGAAGATCTAAATAAATGGCCATATATTGTGGTAATTATTGATGAATTAGCTGATTTAATGATGGTAACGGGTAAAAAAATTGAACAATATATTGCGCGTATTGCGCAAAAAGCTCGTGCGGTTGGAATTCATTTAATTGTGGCAACACAACGGCCATCTGTAGATGTTATTACTGGGTTAATTAAAGCAAATATTCCAGCGCGTATTTCATTTCAAGTTTCAAGTAAAATTGACTCACGGACAGTTTTAGATCAGATGGGTGCAGAGACGCTTCTTGGGCAGGGAGATATGTTGTTTTTGCCACCCGGGTCTGGTTTTCCGCAACGTATTCATGGTGCATATGTAAATGATGATGAATTACATAAAGTGGTAGAATTTTTGAAATCGAAGGGATCCCCAGATTATTGTGAGGAAATTCTATCCGGTGGTGCAACAATTGATGGTGAATCTGGTGGCTTAGAAGAAGATTCTGGAGAAGATAGTGTTGAACGTGATGCAATTTTTGATGAAGCAGTAAAATTTATTTATGATTCAAAACGTTGTTCAATTAGTTCACTCCAGACTAGATTTGGTATTGGCTATAATCGTGCCGCAAGAATTATGACTCACCTTGAAACTATTGGTATGGTTAGACGTAATGAGCGTGGTGGTTTTGAATTGCTCAAAACTACAAGTGTTTAAAAATATGTTAGGCTTAAGTATATTTATAATATTGTGTAACAGAAATTTTATTGGGGGTTAATGTGAAATTTAGAGCATTATTTTGTATCTTTAATTTATTATTTGTAAATTTTGAAGGCTGTGCCGCTATGTCAACCTCTATTCAGCATAAGGATTTGGTTGTTGAATCAAAGATGAGTGAAAGTATTTTTCTAGATCCAGTAGATGAAGTAGATAGAACCGTCTACGTGGAAGTTAAAAATACTTCTAGTGAAGATTTGACTACTCTAGCACAACAAATTAAACAAGATTTAACTAATGGTGGCTATAAAGTAGTAGATAAACCAACTAAAGCTCATGATATTATTCAAGTTAATGTTTTACAGTTTGGCCAAGCTAAAAACCCAGAAGAGGTTTGGAAATCAACAGATTCTGGATTTGGGTCAGTAATGACTGGTGCAGTTGCTGGAATTGCAACAGGCGTTGCAACTGGTAGTACTGCTTGGGGGGTTGGAGTTGGTGCTGGGGTTGCTGCAGCTTCATGGATTGCAGATCAAATGGTAACAGATAAGACTTATTCTTTAATTACTGATTTACAATTATCTGTGCGTAAAAATGCTACAGATTTTGAAAAACATAAAACTCGTGTAGCATCAATGGCAGATCAAGTAATTGGAAATCAATGAGATATCCATTGCCCTGCTGTGTATTGGAAAAAGCAGCAGCACTTGTGCGCCCCTAC
>CALFYC010000155.1 GCA_937952895.1 uncultured Neisseriaceae bacterium | reverse complement strand
ACATCTTTATTCGCCGATTATGGTTATCTTAAAACTTTTCATTACATAAAATTATCTTATCCAAGTACTAGTTTTAAAGCATTATTTGATTTATTTTGTTTATTTAAGGGTTTGAAGCTAGGAAGTTTAGTGGAAACAGAAAAACAAACACTTAAACTACAATATAAACAAATGTTACCCTGTTATTTGCCATTACCGCAATCTCAAATTGAATACTATATGGATTTAGCATTTCAAGAATCTCAAATTGCAATAAAAAATAATGAAGTACCAATTGGAGCAATTATTACTAGAAATAAAGAAGTAATTGCTACCGGCTATAACCAAACCTTAAACCAGCAAAATATTACGAAACATGCAGAAATTGTAGCACTTGAAAAAGCCACACAAATTATTGGTAGTCACCGTTTAAATGAATGTGATTTATATGTAACAGTTGAACCATGTTTAATGTGCTGTGGCGCTATCATTCACAGTAGAATTAGACGACTGATTTTTGGAGCAACAGAAAATAAAACCGGCGCAGTAATTAGCCAATATCAAGTTTTTAATAATTTGACCGTTAACCATCATACTGAAGTGATTGGACCAATTAATCAAAAATTATATTCTACTCAATTAAGAGAATTTTTTAAACAAAAACGTTAAGTTTGGATCTCGAGTAAAAAGCAATTGATTATTAATTTTGAAAGAATTTGGTTTTAAAAGTTTATATTGTAAGAGGTGCCATCGCTAGCACCTCTTATAATTTAAACAATATCATGAATCATAAATTGAACTTGAGTTAATTATCAGAAAAAGTGATTCCACCATTTAAGTGAGATCCATAATCAACTTTTCCAACATTACCACTTACAGTAACAAAACTAAACAAAACGCAAGAACTACTATTTTTACTACCAATTCCAGGACTATCATAAGATAAGATCATTTGTGGATATGGGTATGACGCACTACTAGTTAAATATGCACTACCTCCTGCATTACCATAATCTGTTGTATAAGATATGAGAAAGCTTTGTCCAGGTTTAATAACACATGGTCCATTAACAGACTCGACACAATTCAAAGCATTAGTAAAATATACATTACCTTGACCTGAAATCGCTGGTCTATTATCAAAGAATACTTCCCAGTTTTGGCTTGAATTATTAGTTATGCTAGCATGACATCCAGCATAACTCACCAATGGAAAATTTAATAATAAAGAACCTATACATAATGAAGCTTTAATTCGTTTTTTCATAGTAAATTCCTTTTTTAATATTATTTTATAAACACACAACTAATTAAACTTAAAAATTTATAAATTGTGTTATATTATTTAGAGCTATCATAAAATGCTATCGCACCAGAGCCTACATATTCAACATCCCCAGTATCACCCTCATTATAGGCAGTTCTCAATCTAGGGCAATGCAAACGATTAATGCCGCTAGTCTTATAATTAGAGTAAAGTAACTCTATTTGTGGATTAGGTGCCGAACCTACAACGGTAAGGTAAGCACTACCATCAATATGTTTACCATTCGTTGTATAATGTATATTTAATGTTTCTCCTGGATTAATGATACACGGACCATTTTTAGGGTTGGCACATCTATTAGCATTTATAAAATCAACATTTTCATACTTAAACGGTTTAAAAACAACTGACCAAACTTTATTAGAGTCATTAGTAATATACGAATTACATGTAGCATAACTCATTAATGAAGAATTTAATAATAAAGAACCTAACAACATATTTTTGAATGATAAAGAAATTTTAACTTGCCTATTCATTTTAGATTCCCTTTTTAAATATTAAGAAAATTTTCCCTATATAGCAACTTTAAAAGAATGCTAAATAGGCATTTTACCGCTATTTTAAAAAAATTATGCTTTTTTATTCTATAGCCTATTTTTTAACCCAAAATATATCCAATTAGATTTATCTACATTCCTTCAGAACAAATCTTCTTTATAATCTCAACTGTTAACAAATAAGAGATTAAGGAGATTATTAGATTCATTAAATCTTTAAAGATTTTGCAATTAGAATATGGCAAATATATGTTAAAATAAGGTCTTCTATTTATATTTTTAGGTTTATTAATGTTTATAAATGATTCTATGCTCTTTGTTCTTAATAAAACTTTGTCAAATAATGAAAGTAGCCTAAATTCATTAAAACAGCATATCTATAAATCATTTAAAATAAACTTTCTGGGGCTATCTCTATCAGCAGTTATTAATCAAGATGGGGTTCTAAGCCGATACTCTGAAACAGAATTTACTGTGATAATTAATATTCCAATTACAGCATCTACATATCTCATTAACCAGAATAAAATTGATCTATTTAAACAATTAACATTTATTGGAGATAAAAAATTTGGGCGTGAACTATTAGAAATTTTGTCTAAGTTAAATAGCTATGGATTATTTAGTACCCAATCTTCATTCGCTAACATACTGGTTAACCAATTAATTAATTTAATTAAAATGATTATTGCTCAAATTAAACTAACCTCAACAAATGCATCTCAATCAATCAGTCAATACCTATTATATGAAACTGAAGATATTGCCGATAAATATGAAATAGATAAATTTTGTAATGCCGTTGATGATGTTAAAGCACGAGTAGAATTACTTAATCAACGTATTAACTTACTGGTAACTAAATAACTATGAGACTTATTCGCTTAATTAAAATCCTTTGGACACTACAACGTTATGATCTATTCCAAATTCTAAAACGTTATAATCGAACTAGTTTTTTAGCTAATTTTATTACTATTAGTTTATTTTTTATCCCTAAAAAACATCGCTCAAAAAGCTTACCAGAAAAAACCATGCTAGCTTTTGAAGAGCTAGGTCCAATTTTTGTAAAATTTGGCCAATTACTCTCAACTCGTCAAGATTTAATTCCTGAAGAATATTCCAAAGAGTTAGCAAAATTACAAAATCAGGTCAAACCTTTTTCTGGAATCATTGCCAAACAGATAGTCGAGCAATCACTAAATAAAACTCTTAATGAAATCTTTAGCTACTTTAGTGATGAAGCAACAGCTTCAGCATCAATTGCTCAAGTCCATAAAGCTATTTTAAAAGATACCAATCAAATAGTTGCCATAAAAATTATGCGTCCCAATATTAAAACAACTATTAAAAAGGATCTTAAATTACTAAAATTTTCTGCATTTATAGTTAAGAAACTCTTCAAAGATGGCATTCGTTTAAAACCGCAAGAAGTAATTAAAGAGTTTGAAAAAACCATCCATGCTGAATTAGACTTTTTACAAGAAGCAGCCAATGCTACTGAATTATATCGCTTACATAAAAATGATTCAACTATCATAATTCCTAAAATTTTCTATGAATACTGCAATCACAACATGGTTGTTATGGAATGGATGGATGGCACTCCAATTTCTGATCTTGAAACTTTAAAGAAAAAAAATATTGATCTAGAACAATTATCACATAATGGAGTTGCAATTTTTTATACTCAAGTATTTAATTACGGATTTTTTCATGCAGATATGCATCCTGGAAATATTTTATGTAGTGATAGTGGCCAGTATATCGCTCTTGATTTTGGCATTGTTGGTTGTTTATCTGAAGAAGATAAACGCTATCTTGCAATAAATATCTTAGCTTTTTTTAATCGTGATTATAAAAAAGTTGCATTAACACATGTAGAATCAGGCTGGGCACCAGATAATACTCCAATTGAAGAACTAGAAAATTCAATTAGATCAGTATGCGAGCCAATTTTCAATAAGCCTTTGGCACAAATTTCTTTTGGACAAGTTTTAATTAAACTCTTTCAAGTATCTAGAAAATTTAATATTGCAGTCCAGCCACAACTATTATTGTTACAAAAAACCATCGTTAATGTTGAAGGTCTTGGGCGCACTTTGAACCCCAACTTAGATTTATGGATAACTGCCAAACCAATTTTAGAAAAGTGGATGAAAAATCAAATGGGGTGGCGCGGATTAATTAATAATTTAAAACGTGAATTACCCTATATGTCATATACTTTACCAAGCTTACCACGTAAATTTGCCGATAGTTTAGATAAAAAACAAATCTTAATCCAGCAAAATGAAAGATATCTCAGTTTATTAAAAGATTATCGTCGACAAAATCGTTTATTATTTTTTGCGCATTTCAGCAGAAAGATTTGCCTCAGATTTACAACATTTTCAAAAGGAAATTTCTAACTTAAGCGATGAAGAACTTATGGCAATGTATCAAAATGGGACTGAAGAGGCCTTTATGCTCCTTTATAATCGACATAGCCCTAAAATTTATGGCTACGTGAAATCGAAGATTCGATCTCAAGAGCAGGCGCGTGATATTTTTCAAGAAATTTACGTTAAAATCCATCGTTCAAAAAATCTATATAATAAGACGTTTCCGGTGCTGCCATGGTTTTTTACTATTGCTCGTTCTGTATTGATTGATGAAATACGA
>CALFYC010000154.1 GCA_937952895.1 uncultured Neisseriaceae bacterium | reverse complement strand
CCGATTATATATTATACCTAGATGTAATTGGTTTACTTATCAAATTTATTATCATAATATTTTTAAAATTAAAGCCTATTTTTATTGTATTAAATAAAATATAATACATAAATAATTTTTTGATTCAACATATGAATCTGGAACAGTAGTTTATGAAATGACTTGGTTTAACAATAATACTGTGAATTTTAAAAATAATAAACAATCTCCAACATTATATTGTTCTCCTAAGTTAGATATATTTTATGATAATAATATTATCAACCTCCAGTATACCTCGAGGATAAGCAAACGATTTTTCTAATTAAGAATGTTTATGAGTATAAGAATAAAATAATAATTCACAAACTTTATAAAGTTAATAATCGTTCTTAATTTAAGATATAATGTTTACTTATCACAACTTATTTACTTAACGTAATAATTTTAAATATCTTTCCTAGATAGGAATAACTATGCCGATTAATAGTGATGAAATTAAATTTTTTGATTATGCCGCAAATCTTCCTGAGATTAAGGCTCTACCAAACCCTTTAAACATTATGGCTCTTCGCAAAGTATTCCTATCAAATGGCCTTATTGATGCGTGTGGCGATTATGCTGATGTTAGTATAACTAAAACACATATTCCAACTCGTGACGGATACAATATTCCAGTTAGAATCTTTAATAATGATTTGACAGAAAAATCACCAGCTTTAGTGATGTATCCTGGTAATGGATATATTCTTGATGCTTTCGAAATTTCAGCAATTGTGTTTTCTAGAATTGCAAAAATGAGTGGCATTAAGATTATCATGCCAGAACCAAGGTTAGCTCCTGAACATCCTGTCACAACTATTATTAATGATGCATATGATTTAGGTAAATATGTTATAACTCATAGTAGCCAATTTAATATTGATTCAAGTAAATTCTTTTTAGGTGGATTTAGTAGCGGTGCTCATTCCGCAGCAGTAGTTGCAAATCTTGCACGACATGACCCCAATTTTAAAATACATCACCTGATTTTATTTAGTGGCATGTATGACGCAACTCAATCTAATACTAATTATGATAAATATACAATTGAAGATAAATGGACAACAAAAGAAGGCTCTCGATTTATGATGAATAATTGGGGAATTAATTCGAGTGAATATAAAAATCCAATTATATCTCCCGTTTATGAAAAAAATCTCAGTAATTTACCAAATATTACAATAATTTGCGGCGAATATGATGGACTTCGTAATCATACTGAAGAGTATTATTTAAAATTAAAGCAAGCCGGAAATAAATGTACAAAAATTGTTTTAGCTGGGCAAACCCATACAACAATAGCATATCGTAAAATAATAAATGGCGATGATCCAGCAAATACCATTGCACAAGTTATTAAAAGCAATCTTTAAAGCTTATAAATTATTAACAAACTTAGCAAATATTCCATTTATTCATATTTGTTACACAATATACTGTATTATAATATGGTAAAATGCGCAATAAATCCATATAAAGGGAATTTGAGTATTTCATGATTACTAAAGAACCACATTCGAATTTGTCAGCCAATTTACAACATTTAATGCAAAATCATAAGATTAAATCTGTTGAATTAGCAGAAGCATTAGGCGTTTCTGCTGAATTAATTGGCAAATTAAAAAATGGGGTATTAAACAATCCAACCTTAAAAGTCTTAACTGGACTTAGTTTTTATTTCAATCTTACAATCCAAGATTTAGTCTTTGCCAATTTAGCCACCATTAAAAATAGTGAAATAAAAATACTCAATTACCTTCCACTTGTTGAGTGGGAAACAATAAAAGACTGGAAAGAAAATAAATCAGGGAAAACTGTAATTCTAGAAAATAGCTTTAATAGCAGCTTTGCAGTTAATTTAAATGAAAATTATGGAATTTTTAGTAAGGGTTCATTAATTTTCATTAGCACAGAAACTCCTCCTCAAAATAATGATTATGTATTGGTTTTAAGTAAACAACAAGATAAGTTTTACATACGTAAATTGATTGTTGAAGAACACTCTTATCTTCAAAGCATAATGCCGGAAATAAACAATGTTATAGAATATGATGCAGCTAATTATTTAATTTACGGAACTGTCGTTGGTTATCAAAAGTTAGTATTTTTTAAAGGTTAAATAATAAAATGAAATCTATACCTGCATTTTTCTTCCCCACAACTATAGTATGCATTGATGACGATCCATTAATTTTATCTGCTCACATGAGGCTTTTAGAAAATGACTTTCAATGTAAATGCTATGATAAAGTAAATGAAGTTAAAGCATCATTAGAAAATTATGAATCTCAATTAAATAAGATTGATTTTCTTAAAAAAATTGATGATTTTGAATGTGATAATATTTCATTACATTCTACAATACGTCTAGATATTTCTAAAATTATTGAGATATCTAATAATAAAAATAGGCACAATGAAATTTCTGTCCTTCTTAGCGACTTTCATATGCCTGTTATGAATGGTTTAGAATTATGCACCTTACTAAGTGGTCATAATTTTAAAAAGATGCTCTTGACTCAAACAGATAACTATAAGACTGCCAAAGCTGCCTTAAATAGTAGGACAATTGACTATTTTGCAAATAAGTCAGATACAACAGAAGAAATAAGAGAAGCAATAAAAAATTTAGTATTAAATTATTTCTGTGATATCAGTGATAGTTTAATAAAAACTCTAGCAGCTGATAATATATTACCAATGAAAGATCCTATATTTGTTAAATATTTTTATGATATCATAGAAAAGCATCTTATAACTGAATTCTATTTAATTGATGCAAATGGAAGCTATCTATTAATAGACAATAAAAATAACAAGCATGTCCTTATCGTTCATAATAATAATTCTATGGATGAATTTATTAGTTTAATCAAAGAATATGATCTTAATAATTTTGATTTAATAGAACAAAAACAACTTATCCCATTTCTGGGAATTCAAAAAGAAATTACTGATATAGATGTTAAACAAATTAATAAATATTTATTTAAATCAAATAAACTTAATTGTAAACAACCATATTACGTTCATTTAATTGAAAATATTGAAATATAGTTTTAATAGGTTAACAATTTTATCTACACGTCTAATCAAATATGATTTAAATATCAACAGGACTAAAAATAGTACACAAAAAATATTTTCTGTATTATAATACTCACGGTTTGCAAATTTTAATCCCCAACATTTGTTAAGTATTTGCAGATAAATATATTGTATTGCATGATAAAGTTATTTTAGTGCTATTATTTGAATAGATATATCTAGAAGAAATTACTATGAAGAAAATTGACAATTTACTTAATATCACATTTTTTAAAAAGTTTTTAATTATCTTTTGGGCTCTATGGTGGTTTGTAGCTTTTATAACAGACATTTTAGATGTCATTCAAAGATTTGGATTTGTCCATTACTCATGGATTTATTCAGATAATTACCCATTTTTAGTAAAAGCTCTTGCATTATATAATGCTCCTCAATGGGTACCACTATTCTTCTTTGCAATAATAATCATAGGATCTTTAATATCAAGCATTGTTTTTACTAGAGCCGTTTTATTATTAGAAAAACCTGAAGCCTTTTAAAATGCAGCAATCACTGCCTATGTATTTAGTCTAGTATATTGGTTTATTTTCTTTTTTGCAGATGAATGTCAAATTAAATTTGATTTGTTGCAAAACCATATGATCCAAGGTGGGGTAGAATTATTTACTTTATTAATTACATGTTTAATTTCAGATTCAATTAGTGATAGATGTATAAAATAAAAAAATGTTTGTGGTAATTATGTAAAATGATGTTTCAATTTATTAAGAATATATCGAATGCAAAAATTAAATAAAAATAAAAGAATTTATAGAACCCTTGTAGTAATTACAGGAGGTGCTCGTGGAATTGGTAAATCAATAGCATCATCTTTTTTAAAAGAAGGTGCTGTTGTAATTGTAACTTCGAGAAACGCAAAATTTACTTCATCTCCAGTACAAGAAGGTAACGTGAATTTACAATTTTTAGATGTAACAAATTTAAACTCTGTTGAAAATTTCTTTAAATGGTTATCAGATCAGAAATATGTATTGTCAACCTTTATAAATAATGCTGGCACTGGAATCTTTAAACCAATTCTAGAAACTTCTTTATCCGAGTGGGAAATAATAATATCGACAAATCTAACTGGAGCATTCTTATGCACAAAAGAATGTTTTAGAATTATGCAAAATTTAAATGGGGGTAGGATTATAAATATTGGCTCAATTGCTGATGCAATAGGAATCCCATGTAATTCTGTATATGCGGCCAGCAAATCTGGCTTAAGAGGATTTTCAGCAACTTTAAGTGAAGAAGGTAGCATCAATAATATTCGCGTGACATATATTACACTTGGAGCTGTATATACTGACATATGGAAAAAAAGAAAAGGATTTTTCAAAAAAGATATGATTGAAAAAGATAATGTATCAGATATAATCATTGAAATAGCAAAACAGCCTTTAAATGTGCGTATAGATAATATTGAAATTACTCCTGGTAAAAAAATTTTATAGAAATAATTACGAATATGAGAAAAAATGTCTTAATAACTGGTGCAGCTCGAGGTATAGGTAAGGCAATCTCCAAGTTTTTACTAAAAAATAATGAATACAATTTAATACTTTTAGATAAAAATGCTGACACACTACTAAATACATATAATGAATTTAAAAACTCCTCCCCCGAAAGTATGATTACCCGTTATATGTGTGATGTGAGTAATTCCAGCGATGTAACCCAAGTAATCGAGTCTATTAAAAAACATGGCAATATTCCTGATATATTAATTAATAATGCTGGCTATGGAGGTCCATTCCATCTAATAACTGAAGTAACCGATTCTGAATGGGAAGATGTGGTTTTTACTAATTTAAAAGGTGTTTTTAATTTATGTCGAGCAATTATCCCATTAATGGAAAAAAAACAATGGGGTAGAATTATAAATATTGCGTCCATAAATGGTCTGTTTGGAGCCAAATACTCTTCCACCTATGTTGCCAGTAAGCATGGCGTTATAGGGTATACAAAATCAATTGCAGCCGAATGGGGTGGTTCTGGAATAACCTGTAATGCAATATGCCCAGGATACGTAGCAACCAATATGGGATCCCAAGATGACAAAATTGATAATCATAAACAAAAAATTCTAAACAGAACACCCATTAAAAGAATGGCAACATCAGAAGAAATCGCATCTTTAGTAAACCATCTAATCAATGAAAACTCCGGGTTTATTAATGGTAGCATTATCACTATAGATGGCGGATTAACTGCAGATATAGGGATAACATGAAATTTTCCACAAAAATATTTATTGTAATTTTAATAATTAGTAGTTTTGTTACATGCAGTTGTGGCATGGTTTTTTATTTTGTATTTAGTAAAGAAATTCAAGATGAGTTTTATTCTAAATACAATAGCTTAGGAGAAACATTATCAAATACTTTTTATCAAATGAATCAGTTGAGTGATACTACAACTATTAATGCGGCATCCTTACTGAGAGAAAAGATCCACAATAACCCACAAATACCAAGCGATAAAGAACTAGATGGTTTAGCAAAAAGTTTAGGAATACATTCTTTTTATATAACGGACAAAAATGGTAAATTTCTTAGATCCTCTGACTTAGATATCTCTTTACAAAAAAATTCTATTTTTAGCTATTGTTCAGGTTACCGTAATTTAATATATGGAAACACAGAAAAAGAACTTACCACAATTATACCTAGTTACCCTGACAATATTCCAGCCAAATTTGTAATGATTCCGGATGAAAAAAGGAATTTAATTTTAGAAGCAGGATATCATTTAGAATATATTGAGAAAACACTTTATGAAACCATTAAATATGACAACAATATCCTATCAATCGGAATGTATGCCCCTAATGGATATGCTTTGGGATTAATAGATAAAAACATAAAATTTAGCCAAGGATTTAATACTGGACCTTCTATAAAAACAACTAACTCCACAACATTAAAATACAGAATCAAAACAGATTTTACACATTGCTGTGAATGTAAAATAAAACATGTTGAAAATTTTACCCCCAGTTATTATTACGAACTTGTTATTCAAGTTTCTCTTGATGAATTAAATACCAAAGTAAACTCTTTAAAAAATCTTATTATTCTAATTGTCTTAATTGCAATTGCTTTTGCTATTTTGTTATCACGACTTATCTCTAAAAAACTTGTAAATCGCCTTAATAATATTAATAAAAGTATAAACCATATTGTTAAATCCGGAGATTTAAATATTAAATTAGATTCATCGGAAAAAAACGATGAAGTTACAGAACTTGCAACCTCTTTTAATCAAATGACTGAAAGCTTAAAAAAAGCCCAAATTGATCTAATTCAAACCGAAAAATCTAAAACCATTTCAAATTTCGCAGTTGAAGTTGCTCATGACATTGCATCCCCTATAGCCGCAATGGGAGTAGCCATAACTCATTTAAAAGAAAAAGATGCTGATCAACAAGATATTACATTACTAGAAAAATCGATGCAAAGTATTAAAGGAATTACCAGTAATTTACTGACACATTATCGAAATCTAACCGAAACAACAAGTGAGGAAAAACCTAATCAAGATGATTATGGAACATCACCACGCTATATTATACTTTCAAATATGATTGAACAACTTGTAGCAGATAAACTTGCTGAATGGAGTAATTCATGCAATATATCGACCATGATAGAACCTGAAGCTAAGTCTAAATGGTTATTTATTGCGTCAATTCAACTTACAAGAACCCTATCAAATTTACTAAATAATGCAAATGAGAGCTTAAATAAAGATGATAAGAAAATTAAAGTTCAATTATCTACAGTCAATGAAAAATTCAGATTAATTATTAGTGATAATGGATGCGGTATTCCCAAAGACAAAATTGAGGAAGTTCTATCAGGAAAAAGTTTAAAACATGCTGGGAAAGGTATAGGATTATCCACAGCAAAAGAATACATAAATTCTATTGGCGGGCAATTATCAATCAATTCGGAAATTGAAATTGGAACATCAATAGTTATAGATGTTCCAATTGTAATGCCTCCACATTGGTTTCCAGATTCAATTAGTTATACTGGTTCTTCATTATTTATCATTTTAGATGATGACCCCTCAATATTAATGACTTGGCAAAGAATTTTAACTAAGTTGAATGTGGAATGTTTTTATTTTTCAGAAGTATCAGAATTTACAGAATGGGCACAAACTAATGCCAACAGCAAAAATGTACTACTTTTTATTGATTATAATTTAAGCAATGAATTAAATGGTGTTGACATAATACAAAAATACAGCCTATATAAATCATATTTAGTTACAAGCCATGCTGAAGAATTATGGCTACAAGAAATAGCAGATAAAAGTTCTTTTAAATTAATACCTAAAACTTTTATTAAAGATATCAGGTTTATTTATAATGAAATCACTAAATAATATTTTTGTAATCTTAATGTCTATATTATTAGCTTCCTGTAATTCTGGTTCAAATTCAACCACAAATACCTCAGAATCGGCACCATTAAAACTTGGGGTATTTACTTGGGATTAATCAAAAATAAATATACCATTTGGTTCAACCAAAGAAGAAAAGTTAACTTATGCGAACACTTCAGCAACATCATTTTCTTTTAACATCTCAATTCAATCAAGTGATCCAACAATTGCAATCATTTCCCCATCTAATTGTGCAATTACTCCCTCTGGATGTAACTTTATTTTAACTGCAGAAAGTGTAGGAAGTGCAATTATAACAATTGATTCTTTAATTCCTTATGTTACTTCACTAAATGTCCAAGTAATTGGAGAATCAGCAATTAACTAATAATCTATAGTTAGCTAATTCT
>CALFYC010000153.1 GCA_937952895.1 uncultured Neisseriaceae bacterium | reverse complement strand
AATTGTTAGCTAAGCATACAGGGCAGTCCGTGCATGATGTTGAAAAAGCAACTGATCGTGATAATTTTATGAGTGCTGAAGAGGCCTTAAATTATGGTTTAATTGATGGAGTGCTAACTCACCGTTCCGATTTTATACAGGTATAATTATGAAGCATTGTTCATTTTGTGGTAAAGCTGAAAGTAATGTTTTACATTTAATTGAAGGTAGTGAGGGCGCAATTTGTGATGAATGTGTTAAAAGTTGTATTTCTATTTTAAATGAAACACAGATTGAGCAAAAAGAGGCTGCATTTACTACCGAAGAAACCCAAAAGCCAATTCCAAAACCTAAGGAAATCAAAGCTGAATTAGATAAGTATGTAATTGGGCAAGAGCAGGCAAAGAAAATTTTATCCGTTTCAGTATTTAATCATTATAAGCGAATTTATGATAAATCAGGTGATGAAGTTGAATTAAATAAAAGTAATATTTTATTAATTGGCCCAACTGGATCTGGAAAGACTTTATTAGCTCAAACTTTAGCTAGATTTTTAAATGTGCCATTTGCAATTGCTGATGCAACAACATTAACTGAAGCTGGTTATGTCGGGGATGATGTTGAAAATGTTCTAGTGCGTTTATTGCAAAATTGTGATTTTGATACTAAAAAAGCTGAGAAGGGTATTATTTATATCGATGAAATAGATAAAATTGCGCGTAAATCAGAAAATATATCAATTACGCGAGATGTCTCTGGAGAAGGTGTGCAGCAAGCTTTACTGAAGTTGGTTGAGGGTACTGTAGCCAATGTTCCGCCACAGGGTGGACGTAAACATCCTGGCCGTCAGACGTTACAAGTAGATACTAAAAATATTTTATTTATTTGTGGTGGAGCTTTTGAAGGGTTAGAAAAAATTGTTAAACTAAGAAGTGCAAAATCTGGAATTGGTTTTGGTGCTGAAGTTGCATCAACTAATGATTCAAAATTGAAAAACCAATATTTAAAAGAAGTTGAACCACATGATTTGGTTCGTTTTGGTTTAATTCCGGAATTTATTGGTCGCCTTCCAGTTCATGCAATATTAGAAGAATTAGATGAAGTTAGTTTAACCGCTATTTTAACTGAGCCTAAAAATGCTTTAATCAAACAATATATTAAGTTATTTCATATGCAGGGGGTAGAGTTGATTTTTAGTGAAGACGCAGTTATTAGTATTGCCAAAAAAGCATTGGCTAGGAAAACTGGAGCACGAGGATTACGCTCAATAATTGAAAATATTTTACTGGATATTATGTTTGAATTGCCTACTTTAGATAATGTTAAGACAGTTACAATTACCGCTGAAGTTGTTGATATGGGTAAAACACCAATTTTAGCTGTGGCATAAATTTATAATAAAATGTTATTAAGATGGGGAATCCAATGAAAAAAGTTGCTGTATTAATTCCGGCATATAATGAGGCAATAACTATCGAAGCTGTGATTCTGGATTTTTGGTCATATAAAAATAAAAATAAATATGATTATAAAATTTATGTAATTGATAATAATTCTAGTGATAATACTAACCAAATTTCTAAAGTGGCAATGGAGAAGCATTCGGTTGCTGGAGAGGTCTTATTTGTAAAGCGACAAGGTAAAGCAAATGCCATTAAACATGCTTTTAGAGTTATTGATGCTGATATTTATATAATGATTGATGCTGATTCAACTTATTGGGCAGAAGATGTGGATAAGTTCATTGACCCTATCATTGAAAATGATATAGATATGGTAATTGGAGACAGAATATCTTCCGGATCTTATTTACAAGAAAATAAGCGACCATTACATAATTTTGGTAATGGCTTAGTAAAAAAAATGATTAATCTTATCTTTAAAGCTAAGTTAAGCGATATTATGACTGGCTATCGTAGTTTTAGTCGAAGATTAGTTAAAAACTATCCTATCTTATGTGAAGGTTTTGAGTTAGAAACTGATTTGAGTATTTTTTGCTTAGAACATAAATTTAATATTTTAGAAGTCCCAATAAAATTTACCGATAGACCAGATGGTAGTTTTTCAAAGCTAAATACAGTTAGTGATGGTTTTAAAGTGATGTTAACAATATTTAATTTATTCAGAATTTATAGACCACTAGAGTTTTTTAGCATTATAAGCATTGTTTTATTGGTTATGGGTTTGATTTTTGGTGCATTTCCTGTGGCTGATTATATAAAGTATCATTATGTTTATCAAGTGCCAAAAGCAATATTGACAGTTGGTTTAATGGTGTTATCTTGTTTGTCTTTTGCAATTGGGTTAGTTCTAGAAAGTGTGCGACATTCACAAAATATTAATTTTGAGCTTAGATTAAATGGCACATATTAAAGAATAAACTATTTTATATTAATTTGTCTATTCATTAGTTTCCAGGTAAGATGTGTTTTAATTGTAGGCCATTCGCTATCAATAATACTGTAAATATAGCTATCTGTTAAGATTCCATTTTTTAAAAGTCTATGGTTTCTTAATGTGCCCATGTATTTTGCGCCGAGGCGTTCGGCAGCTTTTTTACTTTCTTGATTAAAAATGCTAATTCTTAATTCTACAGCAACACATTTTAATGTTTCAAAAGCATGATTTAATAATAGAAATTTAGCCTCAGTGTTAGCCATGGTTTTTTGATGACTTTTGCTATACCAGGTTGAACCAATATCGATTCGCTTAGTTTTAGAATCAATATTATAGTAGGTTGTCATACCAATAATTTGTTTGGTGTCTATATTAACCACAGTAAAAGGTAGAATTTTTCCTTGTTTTTGAGATTCTATCTTACGATTGATTTCCATTTGCATTGTATCGGGAGATGGTATATCTGCATACCAAATATGCCAAAGTTCACCATCACTTGCGGCTTTAATTAACCCTTCTGTATGATCAATAGATAAAGGAATTAAAGTGATATTGTTTCCAACTAAAGTAATTGGGGTTGCCCAGCTCATAATGTATTTCTCCAATTATTCTATGTGATATTTTACTATAAAAATTAGGAAACGGCTTTAAAGTTTTTGATCAATCTAATTTAATCTTCTATGTCATGTTTTAAAAGCCTTTTAATTCCATAGTAATGCAAAAATTGTGCCAATAATCTTAATTTTTTATATATTCCTTAAATTAGTGTAACTATCCATAATCTTGCGGATAAAATTTGTCTCCTAAATTTTAAGGAGGTATGCAATACATTACACATGTTACACTGCCTCACTAAAGTTATTAATATAAAAAGGAGAGTTAAAATGCTTAAGAAAATTATTATGATATGGCTTGTATCTTGTGTAGGGCTTATTGGTGGGGTTGCTTTTGCAGATTCACTAGCGGGAAATAATTTAGATGATTCAACAATAGAAAAAAATGTTAAATCAGCGCTGGATACATCAGAGCATCCAGGAAATTATATAGTGGTTAGTTATAAGCAGCATGTTTTATTAGCTGGGCAAGTTCCTACAGCTTCAGTAAAAGAGGATGCTGAAGAAACTACAACTAAAGTTGTGGGAGTTGTTAAGGTTTGGAATTATTTAAAGATTCAAAAAAATGAAACTACAGCTGATATTGCAAAGGATAGTTATTTGACTTCAATGGCTAAAGCAAAACTATTGACTAAAACAGACATTAATTCTAATAATATAAAAGTAATCACAGTAGATAGAGTTATATATCTATTGGGTGATGATGTTGGAGATAAAAAAGAGTTAAACCAAGTTATCAAAAATATAAAATCCAGTAAAGGTGTCAGAGATCTTGTAAATTTAACATTTTAATTTAGATTGTTGGCGCAATAAAGTAGAATCAGTTTTAACTAATAAATTGACTCTAACCATAAAAAATATTATTGATTAATAATTGTACGCATATAATTAATTTAGAGTATAATTATGGATTGTTGTTAAGGTGAGCCTTTTTAGGCTCGCTTTTTTTGTAGAGCAATATTATTAATGAGAATAAAAGAGATATTAGACAAAACTATTCCAGGTCTAGGCTTTGAATTGGTAGATGTTGAATATACCCCAGCTAAATTGATAAGAGTATTTATTGATAAAGATGGTGGGATAACTATAGATGACTGTGAGATAGTGTCAAATCACATTACTAAGCTATTCCTAGTTGAAGAGATAGATTATAATAGATTGGAAGTATCCTCTCCTGGTCTAGAAAGACCACTACGTAAGTTACAAGACTTTACTAAATTTATTGGTAAGTTGGTTAAAGTTAAAACATGCGAAGTAATAAATCAGCAAAAGGTTTTTGAAGGAACAATTGCCGAGGTGGATGGTGAAACCATCAAATTAAATGTAGATGGTTCTTTGAGTGTTTCAATCGAATTTAGTAATATTAGTCGTGCTAGGTTGGTTTTTAAAGATAAAAAGCCGTTATTAAAACGCAAATAGGTATTTATTGTTAAGAGGTGAACTATGAGTAAAGAGGTTTTACTGTTAGTAGATGTTTTGGCTAAAGAAAAGAATTTAGATAAAGAGATAGTATTTGAAGGTTTAGAAAAAGCATTAGCATTAGCAAGCAAAAAGAATTTTGCTGAAGAAGTCCCAGAAATAGATGTTATCATTGATCGTAATACAGGTAAATATAAAACTATCCGAAAATGGGTTGTGGTTTCTGATGTGGATTTTTATGATGATGATAAAGAGCTATCATTGTCTGATGCTATAGCTAAATATGGCGAAGCTGAAATTGGTGATGTTTTTGAAGAAGAGATTGAAAATATTAATTTAAGCCGAGTATCAGCACAAACTGCAAGAAATATAATTGCACAGCGTATTAAAGATGCGGAGCGTGAGCAGGTATTAAACGAATATCTATCTAGAAATCGTGGTATAGTAATTGGGAAAGTTCGTAAATTTGAACGTGGTAATCTAATTGTTGATTGTGGTCGAGTCGAAGCAATAATTATGAAAAATGATTTGATTCCACGTGAGGTTTTACAGCCAGGTGACCAAGTAAAAGGGTATTTAGATAAGAATAATTATACGGTTAAAAATGGTAGAATTTTAATTAGTCGTGCGAGTAACGATTTTTTAGCCAAGCTTTTGGAGAATAATGTTCCTGAAATTGCATCTGGTCGAGTAGAGATTAGAGGTATTGCGCGTGAGCCTGGGGTGAGGGCTAAAGTTGCGGTTAGTACTAATGATGGTAGAATTGATGCGAAAGGCGCATGTATTGGATTTCGTAACCAAAGAATTGACAGTGTGATAGCAGAATTGGCTGGTGAAAAAATTGATATAATTGATTACGATACAGATTTAGCTCAATACACGATGAATGCAATTGAACCTGCTGAAATTGAAAGTATTGTAGTTGACGAAGAGAAAAAAGTAGTCGATATTATTGTTGCTGATGAGAAGCTTGGGGCAGCAATAGGGGCTGATGGTGTTAACGTGCGATTAGTCAGCGGCTTAGTTGGTTGTGTGGTAAATATTTTTGGTAAAACAGAAGCTGCAACTAAGAAAAATACAGAAAAAGCTGATTTGGTAAAAATGTTTAATTTAGCTTTGGATGTTGATGATGATATTTCGGAACTATTAATTAATAATGGATTTAGCACTTTAGAAGAAGTTGCTTATGTTGACATTAATGAGTTGACCAATATCGAAGAATTTGATGCTGACTTAGCAGGTGAGTTACAAGCTCGTGCGAAAGATAAAATATTATCTAAAAATATTTTACATAAAGATAGCATGGATAAATTATCTGCGGAACTGTCCGCTGTTGTCAAGTTATCGCGTGAGGTATTATTAAAATTAGTAGAAGCAAAGATTTTGACACTTAATGATTTCGCAGATTTATCTGGGGATGAGTTGATGGAAGTTATCAGTATTGATCAAGATACTGCAAATAAATTAATTCTTAAAGCTCGTGAAGTGTCCGGTTATTTCAATGAATAAGTAGGTGAGAGTTTATGTCGATTACGATTAGAGAGTTTGCACAAGAATTAAATATTAGCCAGGAAGAGCTTTTGAATAAGTTTGAAGCTGCTGGTATAAAAAAGACTAATAATGATGAAATTTTAGATTCAGATAGAAAGGCTTTAACCTCTTTTTTATCAGCTAAAGATACAACTAAAACTAAAACATTATCGTTAGGCAAAAAGAAGTTATCTGACACAAAAACTACTGATGAAATTGAAGATAAAACAATTGATAACAAAAAAGTTAAAGTAGAAATTAAGCGTAAAAAAACTTTAAAACGTGAAATAGTGGTTGAAAAGTCTCCAGAAGAACCAGTGGTTGAAGTTGCTCCTGATACTACTCCGGCATTATTAGACGTTGTATCTGAAGAATCAGGGGTAACTGAGTCTAAATCCGCTACTGAAGATGATAACTTAGCCAAAGATACAAAATTAAAACCTAAAACGCCAGAGCATAAAAATAAGCAACCGAATGAAAGTTATACTGATGAAGATTATATAGGGAAACGTGCACCGTTAGGTAAGCAAGCTAAAAAGGGACACAAAATTAAAGTTATTGGTCAGACTGACTCTAACTTAGATGATGCTATTGATGAGAATGAAGAGGTCGCTGGTATAATTGAGCAACAAGAGGCTTTTATTGATAACAAAGTGCCAGTAGTTAAAAAATCAGAAAAGCATAAGCCAATAAAAATACCTAAAGTTCAAGAGTTCCAAAAACCAGTTAAACCTCAGCAGCTAGAAATTCATGTGCCAGAGACTATTACGGTTAGTGATTTGGCTCATAAAATGTCGGTTAAATCATCTGAAGTAATTAAAATTTTAATGAAAATGGGTATGATGGTTACGATTAACCAATCATTAGATCAAGATACTGCAATGTTGGTTGTAAGTGAGCTTGGTCATACAGCGGTCGCAAGTCTTGCCGATGACCCTGAGAGCTTTTTAGGTGAGGTAGTAGAACATGGTGAGGCAGATTTGTTAGCAAGAGCTCCAATTGTTACGGTAATGGGGCATGTGGATCATGGAAAAACTTCCTTGCTTGATTATATTCGTAAAGCAAAAGTTGCAAGTGGTGAAGCAGGTGGAATAACTCAGCATATTGGAGCGTATCACGTTGATACTGGGCATGGAGTGGTAACATTTCTTGATACTCCAGGACATGAAGCATTTACCGCACTTAGATCGCGTGGAGCTAAATTGACAGATATCGTTATTTTAGTTGTTGCATCAGATGATGGGGTAATGCCGCAAACAATTGAAGCAATCCATCATGCTAAGGCTGCAGGCGTGCCAATAGTTGTGGCTATTAATAAGATGGATAAGCCTGGTGCTAATCCTGATAAAGTAAAACAAGAGTTATCCCAACATGAAGTGGTTACTGAAGAATGGGGTGGTGAAGTTATGTGTGTCCCAGTATCAGCACATACTGGACTTGGAATTGATAATTTATTAGATACTTTATTATTACAGGCTGAAGTCTTAGAATTAAAAGCACCAGTAAACTCTCCGGCAAAAGCTGTAGTAATTGAATCTCGCCTTGATCGAGGTCGTGGTTCTGTAGTAACAGTGCTTGTGCAAAGTGGAACTTTACATAAAGGTGATATGGTTTTAGCCGGAACTACATATGGTAAGGTTCGTGCTATGATTGATGAAGTTGGTCATCCAGTATTAACTGCAGGTCCTTCAATTCCTGTTGAAATTTTAGGCCTATCTGAGGTTCCAGCTGCAGGTGATGATATGATTGTGGTTAGTGATGAGCGTAAAGCACGTGAAATTGCAGCATTCCGTCAAGAGAAGCAAAAGCGTGAAAAATTAGCAAGACAGCAAGCTGCAAAATTAGAAAATTTATTTTCAGGAATTAGCGAAGGTAAAATTCATAATCTTCCAGTTATTATTAAATCCGATGTGCAAGGTTCATTCGAAGCGATTACTGGTTCATTAGAAAAATTATCTACTGATGAAGTAAAAGTTCAAGTAATTCATGCTGCTGTTGGTGGAATTAATGAATCTGATGTGAATTTAGCTAGTGCATCAAATGCTCTATTAATTGGGTTTAACACCAGAGCTGACGTTGGAGCTAAAAAGCTTGCCGAAGCCAATAGTATTGAAATTCGTTATTATAATATTATTTATGAAATTATTGATGATATTAAATCAGCAATGAGCGGTATGTTATCACCTGAGAAACGTGAAGAAGTTATTGGTAACGTTGAAATTAGACAAATCTTTAGTGTGGGTAAAGTTTTTATTGCGGGTTGTATGGTAACTGATGGCATAATTAAACGTAACTCAAAAGTTAGATTAATTCGTGATAGCATGGTTATTCATGATGGAGAATTAAGTTCTTTAAAACGCTTTAAAGATGATGTTAAAGAAGTAAAATCTGGCTATGAATGTGGTCTGTCATTAAGTGATTATAATGATATTAAAGAAGGCGATGTTATTGAGGTTTATGAAGTAACTGAGGTTAAACGTACTCTTTGATGAATAATGTAAATAAGATGATAATATGAGAAAGTATAGTTTTAATCGTAGTAGTAGGATTGCTGAACAAATTCAAAAAGATATAGTAAATATCTTACGCCTTAAAGTTAAAGATCAACGAATTGAATGGGTTACTATTAATGAGGTTGAAGTATCTTCGGATTGTACTTTAGCTACAATTTATTGGACTACTTTAACAGATGGTAAGCGCTCTGATATTACTAAAGCCTTAGAATCGGCAAAAGGTTTTATTCGCTCTGAATTATCGCATGGTTTCAAAACTTATACCATTCCACAGCTTAAATTTATATATGATGATTCAATGGTACGTGGAGCAAAAATCTTATCTTTAATTGATAAAGTTAGCCAAGAATTTGAGCATGATCAAGATACCGAAAAAGAAGATTGATGGGGTTTTACTATTTAATAAACCATTAAATATTTCAAGTAATCAGGTTCTACAAAAAATCAAACATTTATATAATGCTGAAAAAGCTGGTCATACAGGAACATTAGATCCAATGGCTAGTGGATTACTTCCTATTTGTTTTGGTGAAGCTACTAAATTTTCATCTTTTTTACTTGATTCACATAAAGAGTATATTGCTACAATTAAGCTAGGTATAGAAACTACAACTTATGATAGTGAGGGTGATGTTGTTGCTATTAAACCAGTTAGTTGTTCATTAATAAATATAGAAAATTGTCTCTTAAGTTTTACTGGGCTTATTAATCAAACTCCACCGATTTATTCAGCATTAAAACTAAATGGTAAACCACTTTATCAATATGCAAGAAGTGGGATTGAAGTAGAAGTTAAGTCCCGCCAAATTGAAATTGCCGAAATTGAATTGCTAAGTTTTAAGAATGAAGTTTTAACGATTCGAGTCTTATGTAGTAAAGGCACCTATATTCGCTCTTTAGCTCATGATATCGGTTGCAAATTAGGCTGTGGAGCATCTTTAATTAACCTGGTTCGAACTAAAACGAGTACTTTTAAATTAAATCCAAAATTAAATTTGGATCATATAATTTCATTAAATGAGCCTGATCGTTTAGCTTTATTGTTGCCAATAGATGTATTGGTAACTCATTTGCCAAAAATTAATCTTAATGATGATGAATTTAAGTTAATTCAAAATGGGCATAGTTTTAAACGTGAGCTAATTGAAGGTTATATTAAGTGTTGTTTATTTTATGAAGAAAAATTTTTAGGCATTGCGATATGTGATGGAATAATTATTCAGCCAATTCGATTACTAAAAATTGAGAAGATTCGATTTTTGATTACTGGCATTAAGTAAATTATTTATTTTTGATTCAGGCTATAAAAATTATTATTTGAAATCTAGTATAGACGTAAATATTTAAATGTAAAAGTATTAAGAATCAGATTTTATATATGATAAGATTTTGCCTTTATGGTTTTGTTAACTACTATCTTATTGTTAGTGGTTAGATTGTTATTTAGGTTTATTAATTATTTTGATGACAACTATTTCTATTTGGCTTAAGTTGATGGTAAAATTTTAGTTATTAAAATTTATTGTCAGATTTTTGTCACGAATATTTTTTCAAAATGGAATTATTAACAAAAATATCATGAAATACTATCTATAAAATTTAAATTTAAGAATGGGTGCTTACTATGAATACTATAAGAAAAATTGTTCATTTTTATATTCTAGCATTATTTAGTTTGTCAATAATATTTTTTTATCCTGGCATATTTTCTGGAGACACTCATTTTCAATACCATGAATTTATAGATCATGTATATAATGATTTTCAACCAGTGATTATGAATATTTGGTGGTATTTTTTTCGTGTTAAAGGATCTGTTTTTTTAGTACATCTATGCTTTTATTATTTGGGAATTTGGTTAATTATAGCTTCATTACTTAATAAGAATAGATTTTTTATCTGCTTAGGTATGTTAATTTTCTTTAGTAATCCTTTAATTGCATTCAATGTTCTCAATGTTTGGAAAGATATTGGGATGTTGTCAAGTTTAATTTTATGTGTTGGAATTTTAATTTATATTCCTAAGCATCCTTCAAAATGGCTATTTGGGATTTTGCTATTAGTAGCTTTTTATGGAATCAATGTAAGATATAATGCAATATTCGCGTTTATACCTATAATATATTATATAGTATTTTTGTATCTCAATATATTTATGCCAAAGATTACAAAGAAATATATACTATCTTTTTTCATTTCAATTGCGTTGATAATCGGAATGTTGTTTGCAAATTGGGGGATTACATATAAAATTTTTTCCGCAGAATTTGGATATATTCAATCGATAAACATGCGCTATGATTTATCAGCAATAGAGTGTATGACTGATTATAAATATCAAATGCCAAAAGTATTTTTTGCTGAACCTGACAAAGTAGAACAAGAAAAAAAAATTCTTTGCAAAAATTTTTCTTTTGAGCAGTCAGATTCTATATTTTGGTGGACTCCGGTAAATCATTTGCAGCCTTTTTCTTCATCTATTACAAAAGATACATTTAATTTATTAAGAAAAGAGTGGGTTGTAACAATAATTAAATATTTTCCAACATATATTTCATTTCGTGGAAAAGTATTTTGGCATTCTTTAAAAACCAATAATTGGTATTTAGCTGATTATAGTGGATATTTCCCTGAAGTAATGTCTAAGAGTGTTTCAGTATTAAATTTATTTAGTAAATTCTTTAATCATTATCTAGGATTAATTTTCCTGATTTTGGGTTGCTTAAATTTCATAAATAAGATTTTTTCTAAGCGGTTATTTACTTTATCTGGGATTATTTTACTGTCAAGCTTATTTTATGAATTAGCGTGGTTTGTGATGATACCTGTTGCTGACTCACGATATTTTCTTTGGGTATATTGTGGTATATTTCTAAGCTTTATTTTAGATAGTGACAAAAATCAAACCAATTTTTTAAAAAAATAAACTATACATGTCTTATTAAAAGTTTCGTTAGTGTCTCAGTTTCAGAAGTCTATATTCTATTATCAAAGGATTGTCATTCAAACTGAGACACTACCAAAGTTTCAATGGATTGATCTAATAACAAAGAGAATGTTATACTAATGGATATATTAAAAAATTATATTGGGTTATTCTATGAAGCTGATCGTTTTAGCGGTAAAAAATCGTACTATTCTCATCAACCTAATTAAATCAGATTTTAAAAATCGATACCTAGGCAATCATTTAGGAATTATATGGGCATTTATTCAACCCTTAATAATGGTTGCAATTTATTGGTTTGTGTTTACTAAAGGATTTAGAGCGCAAATTGTTCAAGATGTGCCTTTTTTATTATGGTTATTATCCGGAATGGTGCCATGGTTTTTAATAAGCGATTCAGTTATTAGTGCAAGTAATGCAGTTACGAGTC
This sequence comes from uncultured Neisseriaceae bacterium, assembly GCA_937952895.1. GTDB lineage: Bacteria > Pseudomonadota > Gammaproteobacteria > Burkholderiales > UBA11063 > Aquella. Next base: position 9,231 of record CALFYC010000153.1, on the reverse strand, counting down.
AAAGTTTTTTAGTAAAAAAAGTTGTTTTTGAAGTAAAGCTTTTACCATTGGTAAAAATTGGATCAGCTATTTTGGTAAATCTAGCTTTTTGGGTTTTTTTATTTATAATATGTTGTTTATATGGATATTACCCATCGTGGCTATGGCTACAGCTTGGGTATTATATGTTATGTATTATTGCATTAAGTTTGAGTTTTAGCCTTTTATTTTCAGCTCTAATACCATTTATCCCAGACATTAACCAAATTTTAAATTTATTTTTTCAGGTATTGTTTTGGGCAACTCCGGTGATGTGGAGTCCGTCTATGCTTCATGGAAAACTTATGTATATAATTAAGTTAAACCCATTTGCTTATATTGTATTAGGATTTAGAGATACGATAACAAATCATATCTCATTTTGGCAGCATTATAATATGTTAATTTATTTTTGGCTATTTACTGGATTTATGTTCTGGGTAGGTAATAGAACATTTAATAAATTGCGTCCACATTTTGCTGATGTTCTTTAGAGAAAGTAAACGAATATAATATATTTTGGTTAATAAACATAGTAATTTTAAGGTGATGTTATTTAATATTATGAATGATTTTAATACTGTGATCAAAGTTGAGAATTTAAGTAAAATTTATAAACTCTATAATAAACCAACTGATCGTATGAAAGAAGCTTTAAATCCATTTAAAAAAAAATATCACAAAGATTTTTATGCTTTACAAAATATTAACTTTGAAATTAAGCGTGGGGAAATTGTTGGTATTATAGGTAAAAATGGAAGCGGTAAATCGACATTGCTTAAAATAATTACTGGAGTATTAACTCAAACTATTGGGTCAGCTACGGTAAATGGAAAAGTTGCGGCTTTATTAGAATTAGGTGCCGGCTTTAATCCTGAATATACTGGACTTGAAAATATATTTTTCCAAGGTAATATTATGGGTTATAGCCAGGAAGAAATGAATCTGAAATTGCAAAGCATTCTTGATTTTGCTGATATCGGAGAGTTTATTCATCAACCGGTAAAAATGTACTCCTCTGGAATGTTTGCAAGGTTAGCTTTTGCTTTAGCCATCAATGTTGAACCGGATATTTTAATAATCGATGAAGCTTTGTCTGTAGGTGATGCAAATTTTCAGTTAAAATGCCATAAACGTATGGATGAGTTATGTGAAAATGGAGTAACTATTTTATTTGTATCACATGATACATATTCAGTGAAGTCATTATGTTCAAAAGCTATTTTTTTAAAAAATGGGATCCAACAATCATATGGCAATTCATTAGATGTAGTAAATCAATATTTGGAATATCTGGAGTCAGAAGCTGATGTAAATTTAAACCAATCAGAAATCAAGGTTGAGACACAGACATCAAATATTCCTGTAAAGATTACTAAAGTATATGCTACAAATTATGTAGATCAAAATGAAATATCATGTTTAATTTTTGAAGATTTAGAAATAAACATTGAATTTGAAGTCTTAAATCATGGTTTAAAAGAGGTTGTGTTGGTATTTAATCTATATCGCGAAAGAGATAAGGTTTATATATGTGGGGCAACTTCAATAATGGATAAAATCCCACCAATAAAGGTTTCATTTGGTATTAATAAGGTTAAGCTAAAATTACCTAAAGTAGCTTTGCTTACCGGAATTTATCGGTTACGCGTTGCTATTAATGAAAAAAAAGGTGTGGGTATTTTATATGAATTAGATAATGCATTATTATTAAAATTTAAAGACTCACATGAATCAGAAGGACTGATTCATATAAATAGGGAGTGGAATATAAATGATTGAACGATTAGCTTTTGGTGATGGGCATACTTTTGTTTATGATTCTGAAGAGGCAAGTATTCATGTTGCACGTTATCAAATTGCAAAAGAGTATATCCAAGATAAGAATGTTTTAGATATTGCATGTGGTGAAGGTTATGGTTCTTTGTTGCTTCAAAGTTGGGGCGCAAAATCCGTGTTGGGGGTTGATATTTCACAGTCTAGTATAGATGTGGCGAATAAGTATTTTGCTAGAGAAAATGTTAATTTTTTATGCCAAAACGCTGAGAATATTATGATTGAGGATAAATTTGATGTAATTGTATCTTTTGAAACGATAGAACATGTAAAAGATGAGATATCGTTTCTTAAGTCTTTAAAGTCAATGCTTAAAGATAATGGTGTAATTATTATGTCATGTCCTAATGATCATTGGTATTATAAAGATAATGAATCAAATCCTTTCCATTTAAGAAAGTATACCTTTAAAGAATTTAAAACAGTAACAACAAGAGTATTTGGTTCTAAAGTGGTTTTTGGCGTAGGTGCCAATATGTTTGGTTTCGCAAATGTGTTGTTGGAGAATCCGGATATGGAGTCTATTGTTGCTAAATCAACACGTGATATAATTAACCAAACAAGCAGTCATGGCCTTATTAGTAAATGTAATGTTGATGATGTTCCAAATCAAGAAAAATGCCTCTATTATTATGGAATTTGGAATTATAATGAAATAAGAGAAAGTAAAGATAATTTATCTTATAATGTTTTTATTACATCACCAATGTTAACTAGGGTAAAAAATTTTAATGATTATAAAATTTCATATGAAAAATCTACGAATCATATTGAGGAGTTGCGACAAGTTATCCAATCCTCAGAAAAGTTGGTTATTGAGAGAGATCAATATATTAAAAATTTAGAACAAAAATTATTGCAAGTGAGCGGCAATATTCAACAATTGGAAAAAATGGTTATTCAAAGGGATAGCTATATTAATGAACTAGAACAAAGATTAAAAAAGTAAATTATTGGGTATTTAATGTATGAAAAAAATTGCTATATTAAGTCAACCTGAGTATTTTAGATTACATTATTTAGATTTTTTACTTTATAGTAAATATGAAGTAAAAGAGTTTATTCTTAATTTTGGGTCAACTGCTACCGAATATTCGGATTTAATAGAATTTAAGCCAGATATATTAATTTGTTTCCGTGGTGAATATGTATGTAGTCAATTACTTGAGAATATATCTGGGGTTAAGATTGCTTTATCATCAGAACCATTTCCAAGGCAATATAACAGTGGAGAATGGGATTATACATTTGACTCAGTACATCGATATCTTGAATTTCGTCGCATTAAAGAAAAGAATTTTGACTATATTTTTCATTACGATAAGTTATCAGCAGAATTATTTAAATTAGATGGCATTACGGTAAGTGGATTTTTTAATTTTCCAATTTCCACAAAATCTATTCATCCTCTTGATGTTGAGAAAAAATGGGATATATCGTTTATTGGTCGCTCTTCTGAGCGACGTGAGTCTTTAATGATATATCTAAAGCATCATTATAATTTTTTACATATTGCTCATGGGGTTGTTGGTATTGATTTAAATTATTATCTTAACCGTAGCAAAATCAGTTTAAATATTCATGCATCAAATGAAAAGTCTTGGGAGCCAAGGTTACAAATTTTAATGGCCGCTGGTTGTCCAGTTATAAGTGAAGTTATTCCAACTAATGATTTATTAATTGAAAATAAGCACTATATTTCCTTTGTTAATGCCGATGATTTAAAAAAAAGTGTGGAATATTGTCTTGGGCATGAAGACAATATGAAGTTGATTGCAGCAAATGCGAGACAGCTTATGCTGGAAAAATTCGATGCGATTACTTATTTTTCAGGGTTAATTGATACTATTGATCAATACCCTAGATTTTCGGTTAGTCCAGATTCAAAAAATTTTGACAAATTTCTGACTAAATTATTGCAAAAGAGGGCTAACGATAAACCATATAAGCGATTGATAAAGAAAATTATTAAGTTTAGAAAATAAAGGTGTAACTCTGTGAATATTGGTTTTGTTTTACCTGGTGCAGCTATAAGCGGTGGTATATATGTGGTATTTGAACATGCTACAAGAATTAAGCATTCTTATAATTGTCAAGTTTTTATTATTACTGAAGCAGTAGTTACGCCTGATGAACATGCATGGCACTCAGAAGCTGCTTCTTTAACTTGGCTTACATTTAAAGAAGCAAAATTAATAAAATTTGATATTGTAATTGCTACTTTTTGGCGTACTGTATATGCTTTACCACAGTTTGATGCCAACCATTATGCTTATTTTGTTCAATCAATTGAATCCAAATTTTATCCGGAAGAAGACCCTTATGTAATAAGATGGGTTGACTCTACCTATTCATTTTGTTTAAAAACTATTACAGAAGCATTTTGGATAAAATCATATTTAGAAGAAAATTATAAAAATAGTCCATTTTTAGTAAAAAATGGAATTAGAAAAGATTTATATACAACATCAGGCACGGCAATTGCACCAAGACAAAAAGGAAAATTAAGGGTTTTGGTAGAGGGGCCTTTAGATATTAATTTTAAAAATGTGGCTAAAACGCTTAAATTATGCAAAGATTCAGATGCAGATGAAGTGTGGCTTCTTACATCAACGATAACTCAAGATACAGATTTAGCAGATAGAGTTTTTTCTAAAGTTAGCATTGATAGAGTTCCAGAAATTTATCGATCATGTGATGTAATTGTTAAATTAAGCTATGTTGAGGGTATGTTTGGGCCACCTTTAGAAATGTTTCATTGTGGTGGTACCGCTATTGTTTATAATGTGACTGGACATGAAGAGTATATCATAGATAAAAATAATGCACTGGTAATAGATAAAGATGATGAAGTAGGGGTAATTTCAGCAATTAATCATTTAAAACATACTCCAGATTATTTGGAGTTGTTAAAGCAAAATGCAATTGCTACTGCAAGTAAATGGCCCGATTGGCAATATTCAGCCAATGAGTTTTATCAGGTTTTGGTTAAAATTAATCAATTAGTTCCAGATAATAGGAATCAACTAAAAGCTCTCTCTAATCAAATACAACAATGGGTTGAATTGGTTCAATTAAAAAATCAAATAATTCAAGCCAAAGAACTTTTTATCCAAAATATTTTAATTTTGCGAAATTCAAAATTATTTAAACTATTACGTTATTTTAAACAACAACTACACAAATTATTTAGTAAATAGATGTGCCATTAGATTTACGATAATGATGGTTGATTCTTAAGAGTAATAGAATTAAATGATAAAGCAAGAACTAAGAGTTGAAAAAGTATTTTGTTTAATAATATTAGCTATAGGAATTCTAACTGTATTTATTTTACCTCCATTTGCAGCACCTGATGAACCAAACCATTTTTTAAGAATTTATGATATTACGTTCAATCATAAATTTGTGTCCCAAGACAAGTCGTTCCTTCCAATTGAAGTTACTACGATTGATTATAGTAGAACTTCCGGCTTAGCCAAGCAATCAATTCAAGATGGGACCTTTAAGCAACATTTAATCAATCCATTATCTCTAACAAATAGTGATGCTGCCAAAGTTTTTATTAACACTACCCTTTATAGTCCTATTAATTATTTACCACAAACTATAGGTTTTACTTTAGCAAAACTATTTTATCCTTCAATGTATGCTTATATTTATTTAGGAAGACTTGCTAGTTTATTCTTTTTTACATTACTAATTTATTTTGCAATTAAAATAACACCATTTGGTAAATGGTTTATGGCTTATTTTGCCTTATTTCCAACACTTGTTCAAGAGGCTTGTTCATTAGCAACTGATAGTCTAAATACAGGGATTTGTTTTATTACTATAGCTTTAGCATTAAAATTGGCTTTTTTTGAAGAAACTATTAAGGTTAGGCATATTATTGGAATAATTATTTTAGCGATCATTATTGGATTTTTAAAACCAGTTTCGGTAATTGTTGTAGCTACATTTTTTTTAGTTCCAAAATCTAAGTTTGGTCATTATGGTTCGATTAAAAAATGGCTATTAAGCATAATCATATTTGCTCTTACTATAATTAGTTATTTAATTTGGCACTATCATATTCAAAAATATCATCTAGAAAATATCTATTTACATGATACTCATATTGCTTTTCATACTTATTTATCTTCAAAAGAAGCTTTGCTAAGTATTATTAATAATCCATTAAATTTTTTGCATGAATTTTTTGAAACAATAAAAAATCAAGGCGTATTTTTTCTTGTATCTTTATATGGTAGTTTTGGATCTTTTGTCGTTAGCTTGCCTAAATTAGCAGTTATTCTTGGCTATTGTGGTATTATACTAGTTACATTTCTTGGCTATAATAAAAACCAAATAGCCATTAATATTTATCAAAGAATATTTTGCTTAGGTTTATTTTTTGCCTATTTGAGTCTGGTATTACTAATTTTATATATTGCATGGACTCCAGTTGCAGGAAAAGAAATAAAAGGAATACAGGGGCGATATTTTGCTGGGGCTTTACCATTTTTAGGTGTAGTGTTTGCTAATTCTTGGTTTTATAATAGGTATGAAAAAATGCTTGCTAATATTATTGTTGGAATAATGGTATTTAACCTGCTATACATGCTAAAATTAATTCTAAAATTCTATTATAATATTTGATTACTGTAATTTAAAAGAAAATTTATGATCCTAAAAATTTTGCGTAAATTAAAAAAGAGTATAAGGTATGATTCTACAACTCAAGGTTTTGTTGTAAATAAATTAAAAAATAAAAATATCTTTACGGCTATAATTAATTTTGAACTTTTTATGATTTTTTATTTTCATAAAATTTACAAGAAGATTTGTAATAAATTAAAAATCACGAAAGATACTTCTTTAATCACCTTAAAAAATAATGATTTAAGGAAGAATCAAAATGACTTAAAATTGAGCAATCGAAATATTTTTCATAACAATATATTAATCATTGCCGAATTATCTATTCCACAATGTACAAAATATCGTGTTGAGCAAAAAAAGCAGATGCTTCAATATCTTGGTAAAAATGTGAAAGTGATTAATTGGCATGATGAAAAAACAGCACTTTCATCACTTCAAATTACAGGGAGTGTGATTTTTTATCGAGTTCCGGCTTACGATCTAGTAATTAAATATTATGATGAGTGTAAGATTCTTGGGGTTACAACATTTTTTGATGTTGATGATTTGATTTTTAATCAAGATGTCTTACGCCAACCATGGTTAATCAATACTTTATCTAAAGAAGAATTTGAGCAAGTTCTCTTGGGTGCGAAATTATATGAAAATGCTTTGAAACTAGCAGATTACGGGATTGCATCAACCAAGTCTCTTATGAGTGAGATGGTTAAAGTTATCCAGAAACCTGTTTATATATTGAATAATGCTATAGATGATGAGACGATAAATGCACAAAATACAGTGATTATTAGTCCAAGTAATACTATCAGAATTATGTATGGTAGTGGCACTAAAACTCATGATGAAGATTTTAAAGAAGCTGAAGCAGCTATTTATTCAATTCTTAAAAAATATAATAATGTTGAATTTATCATATATGGTTATTTAAATCTGAATAGTAGATTTGATGAAGTAAAAGAACAGATTTATTTTGTGCCATTTGTTGATGCTGTAGATTATTATAAAGCTTTAGCTAATGCAGATATTACAATTGCACCACTAAAAAGTGGAATATTTAATAATTGTAAAAGTAACATTAAATATTTGGAGAGTTCAATTGCGAAAGTTCCATGTGTGGCATCCCTAGTTACTGAATTTGCAGATACTATTATAAATGATCATAATGGTTACTTGGCAGCATCAGATGACGAATGGTTTATAGCATTAGAAAAATTAGTTTTGGATAAAACTTTACGTGACCGAATAGCGCAAAATGCATATGCCGCGGTTATTCAAAAATATAATTGGCAAACTATAGCTAAAACTAGCTTATTACCTATTCTTGAGGCAAATCCGATTGTTCCAGAAGTTCGTTCTAAAAAGCGTATTTTAATGGTAAACATATTATTTGCTCCAGATAGTTTTGGTGGAGCCACTATTGTCGCTGAAAATGTAGCTAAAAATATATCAAATACTGAAGTGCTTGTATTTTGTGGTAGTATCGATAATTCAATGTCTGAGTTATCTTTAATGCGTTATGAGGTAGATGGAATTCCGGTTATAAAAATGCGCCTACCTACATATAAAAATCGGGAAGAAGATTATAATAATGAACAAGTTTTACCGGTTTTTGCCGATGTGGTAAAAGCATGGCAGCCTGATTTAGTTCATTTTCATAGTATTCAGATGCTTGGTGCTAGTATAGCGCTAGTATGTCAAGAATTAAAGATTCCTTATGTGGTTACATTACATGATGCTTGGTGGATTTGTGAGCGGCAATTTATGGTAATGGCGAATAATAAATATTGCGCAAATTACGAAGCCGCTCTTCATAAATGTGCGAAATGTATGACGGATGCAAAATTTACCCATAAACGACGCTTTTATTTGAAAGATATTTTAGACAAAGCTAATTTGTTATTAGCTCCAAGCAAATTCCAAAAAGATTTATATGTGAAATCTGGATTTGCTGAAAATAGTATTAAAGTTAATAAAAATGGTGTAATTCCGGTAACTAATCGAGTAGTAGATCGGGTTAATTTGGACAATCCAAAAGTTAGATTTGCTTATCTTGGCGGTGTTGCTGTCCATAAAGGGTTTTTTTGGCTGAAAGATATGTTTGAGCAAATTACCGAAAGTAATTATATTTTAAAGTTAATTAATATAGAAGGCCGTATGGCGTTCCAAGGTGCAAGGGAACATAAATTTAATTGCTCTCAAGGAGCTCAAATTGAAGTTTCTCCATTTTTTGATCAAGATAAAATAGATGAATTTTATGCAGGAATTGATGTGTTATTATTTCCATCACAATGTAAAGAAAGCTTTGGCTTAACTATACGAGAGGCGCTAATTCGTGATGTGTGGGTAATTACTACTGATTGTGGTGGGCCATCAGAAGATGTTATTGATGGGGTCAATGGCAATATTATCAAATTTGGTGATTTTGAAGCATTTAAACATGCAATTATTAATATTTTAAGACATCCAGAAGTTATTCAAGGTTACCAAAATCCAGCAAAAGATAAAATAGTTTTAATTAAAGATCAAGTTATAGAACTTGAGCAATATTATGATCAAGTCTTTAGTTCTCTCAACTAGTGGCAATTGTTCAAAAAATAGAAAATGAAGGCGATATGTCAAATAGTGATATATTAATTGTTACTATAACTTATAACCCACCAATAGATATTTTAAATCGACTAAATATTGATGGTTATAAAAGCTTGGTAATAGATAATTCTGATACCCAAATGC
>CALFYC010000152.1 GCA_937952895.1 uncultured Neisseriaceae bacterium | reverse complement strand
TTATTCATAAGATGAAATCTGTTATTATCAGCATTTTTATCTGTAGTCAGTGATTTAAGGTCCATTTGACTTAAATTATGTTCTCCAAACAAAGCGGTAATTATTTTTAGAAAAACACTTTTTCCATTAGATCCACTACCATAAAGAATACCAATCTTTTCTAAGTTAATATTCTTTACAAAAGCATTACCTATAAGTTCCTGAAGTACAAACTGGCTTTCTTTATCTGGCAATACTCTATTTAGATATTTTATAAAATTTGGACATGTTTGGTTAGTATCATAATTGTATGGTAAAGAATAAGTTATGAAATTATCTGCTCTAAATACTGATTTTTTTATTTCTCCATTTGGGGCTATTTCTAGTGTACAGTCCGATAAATTAATTAATACCTTATTTTTATCTCTCAATGGCGTATTATCAGCATTACTCCAAAAAGTTTTTAATAATATATCCATAAGATACGAAGTTTTACTTTCAAAACGATCGTAGCCCATTTTTATCAAAATATCACGTAATAGATTTTTTATAAATTTATTATTAACTTCCTGCCAATACTTCTTATTATATAAATATCCAATTTCAGTATCTGAATCATTATTATTAAGCTGACATAATCTATAACCTAATTTATCTATAACTAGTAAACCATACTCAACTACAATTACACTAATAATTTTATGGCTGATTCTCGCTACACCACCTTTGCCTAAATATTTAGTGATATCTCCACCGGCTTGTTTTATATAATCTAAAAAGTTTACTTCCTCTATATTTTTAATTATGTTAGAGAATATTTCTTGCAAAGAGTCAGAAATGATAACCTCTTTATATTTATCTTCACTAAAATTTATAACCTTAATAGAGTCAACTAATACTCTATTAATTTGCCTTGATAACTCTTCGCCTCCATATGCACAATGTATATCATTGGCATCAATATTTCTAACACTATCCATTTTAAAACTCCTCTGGGATATAGACTATTATTGATTTATGTGGATATTTAGCTTTAATTTCTGTACATTTTTTAACACCCACATTAATCTCATTTTCTCGGTCGTTATCAGCCACTAAAACTATATTCTTATTGCCATATTTATTCCATACATTAATTAATACTGGCTCTATATTATTGACATCAAATGCAACGATACAGCAATAATTGGCAGTTTCAAAATAATTATTTTGAGAAAGATAGACACTTGCCATTGTTGAAAAACCTTCACCTATAAATATAGTGTCACAATCATTAATAAGTAACCCACTAGCAATAATGTTAAAAAAATTTCCATGCTTATATGCTCCTTTATTGAACCATTTATTACCATTTTTATTAATTTTTTGGATTCCCATTAGCTCACTCTCAATGCTTCTTATAGGGATTATCAAATTACCAAAACGATCAGTTCCTAAATTATTTGAAATTGACATTTTTAATATATTATTAATTTTTTTGGTAATCATATATCTATGGGGATTGATTAACTTTCTCACATTTTTATTATAATAACTAATAAATAATTTTAAATTTCTGATCTTCTCAGCTTCAATTTTCTCTATAGCGTCTTTGTACTGCTCATATATTATTATCTTTTCCTTAGCATTTAATTTTGCCTTATTACACCAGGAATGTTTTTCTTGTAACTGAAAATCACCAAAAACAGCATTTATTAAATCACCATGTAGATAAATCACACCCCAACCATTCTTTTTATGAGGCTTCCCTTTCGTTGGAAACCTCATTATTTCTCCATCTGTCCTAATTTTATTAATATTAGGATACAGCCCCAAATAATTCATCTCATTAACTAAATCTTGTAAATTTTTCATTATAAGTACCTCTTTTATTGAGGCTTAGGTAGATTAGATATAGACATGCAAGAATATGCTATAATATCTATCCTAGCCTTAAATACTAAATTATTTTAGTTGTTTTATCTTAAACTGTAATCAACTAAAATATGGCGGGTTTGACCTATTATTAATTACCGTTAATAATAGGTCTCTTTTATTCATGACGCATTTTGCAAATCCTCCAAATATTTTAAAACATCCGACTTTCTCCATACTTTTATACCTCCTATCTTAATTGACTTAATAATGCCGCTGCGTTCAAATTTACGGAAAGTCGTTGCAGAGTTCATCCGAAATATCTTCATTAATTCTGATTTACGAAGTAGTACCACCTCGCTATCAAATTCATTTAGAATACTTTTTAACATTTATAACCTTTCGAAAAAATATTATACTTAAAGAAGTAATTTAAAACAGATTACAACCTAAAGGCGCATATTAATCCAAAATACAACAAGTATCAATAGCAATTCCCTATTTGCTAGCACGTATGAAATCCATTAAAAGCATTCAAAACATTAACCCTATTAGGATTTAATATTTTTCAACATTTTAATTTTTTGTTTTTTGGTTTTAATATTTTTATGTAGATTTTTTTGCCACTCGTTAACATCTTTTCTTACTCTATTTCTCGCACCTTGTAACATAAGATATCGTTGACTATAATTAATTATGCTATCGTGCTGCAAAAAATAATTATTACAAAATTCTTCCCAACTAGTATATCTAGATTTATTATCATACTTTTGATAAAACTCTTTGGCTACTTCATGATAATATAAACCATCTTCATGGTATCTATCATTAAACTCTTTCTCCATAATTGTTTTTATAGAATAATCATTTGTGGGGTACACGAGAAGATGTCGAATAGAATCAGAGTAAGTTGCCCTTGTTTTACCCATTTTTATAGTCTTAAAATAATCGTGGTGATCAATTTTTGCAAAGTCTTGGTAATTGTACATTAAAACTTGAAAATGCATAATTAAATTACTAAGATATATAATTTCTGAGATATTATCTTTAGATAGCTCAAGTATAATATGCTTAGTGTAATTTAATATTCGATGAGATACATTATTTTTTAATATTAGATTCTCTTTGAATAAAATATCAGGATAAGATTTTAGTGTTTGCAAAAGTAATTTTTCCAAATCCCAATCAGGCTCATGCTTATCATCAAGTAAAAACCCTCGGAATTCTAGTTTAACTAATTGTTGGAAATAACTTAAAAATATTAATTCATGTGTATTTATTGATCTAAGATCTTTATAAGAATAAAATCTCATGGCACCAGAACCCAGATAATCATATAATATATTTTTTTTAGCAAATTCTAATAATAATTCTGGAGGTAACTCCACATCTGGCAAATCTATAGGGTTTAAAATATTCCATGGATACTCATTAAAACGTTTTTTGCTATTATTAGGCTTTATCATTTTATATCCTTAACATTTATTTTAATAATTAGCTCATCTACTAAATTTGCAATCCAGTCTAATACTTCACGTTTACGATTTAAATAGGTTGCATTATTATTATAATGCTTCTCAACTCCAGACCTAGTCTCATGTCCTAAAACCATTTCTATATCAATTGGAGCAAACAGTTCAGACTCATTCGCCAATGTTGATAGAACTCGCCTAAAATCATGGGGACTGATTCTATCTTTTCGTATTCTTGTTTTATTAAATTCTAAATTATCAAGCACTTTATTAAAATACGAGTGCCCCACTGGTTTATCTTTACCTATTAAATTCATACCAGTCACAATATACTTCGATTTTGAATGTCGCTTGAGTATACTTAAAATTTTTAATGCTTGTGGGCTTAATGGAATTTTATTTAACTTTTTTGTTTTTATTTGATAATTATTAAAAATTTTATTTTCAAAATCAATCATTTCCCAGGTTGTATGAGTTAATTCAGACTTGCGAACACCTAAAATTATCATTAAATGAATGTAATATTTAATGTTAGGATAAATATTTGCCGAATAAAGATCATTAATAAACTCTTTTAACGTTTCTTTTGTTAAGTGTAAATTCCTATTTTGTGAATCTTTAGGCTTATGGTAGCTATCCAAGCTATAAGCTGGATTTTTTGTGATTAATTCTTTTTTTAATGCACTATCAAAAATTTGTTTAAGTTTAATTCTAAATCGATTAGCCATTGCAAGCTTATTTTCATTAATATAATCTTTTATTAGCTTCTCAAAAATTATATTTGAGGTAATATCATTTATTCTATAATCGCCTAGTTTATTTAGAATAATGTTAATAATATATTTGCTATATTCTTTAGTGCTTTTAGCATAGTTATTATTAACTTTATTATCAATCGAAATATATTCATTTACAAAAGTTCTAAATTGAATATTTTTAGCTATTAACTCCAGCTTTTCCTTATTTGGGTTTATGCCTGCATTACGTTTTGCTTGCATATTATGAGCTGTAGCCACTGCATCATGGACAGTCATTAAGGGATGTTTACCTAATGTCACCCAAGAAAATTTACTATCTAGATAAGATCGGAAGAGCACACGTCTGAACTCCAGTCAC
>CALFYC010000151.1 GCA_937952895.1 uncultured Neisseriaceae bacterium | reverse complement strand
CCTTAACTAAATTTTTATAAATAACTGTTTAATTTAAATTTCTACTATAAGGATTATTAGAAATGAGTAAAGTTACTATTGGTAAATCTGAGTATTTCCCTAAAATAAAAGCAATTCCTTACGAAGGAAAAGATTCAAAAAATCCACTAGCATATCGTTTTTATAATCCAGAACAGTTGGTTTTAGGATTGCCTATGAAAGACCATCTACGTTTTGCTATTTGTTATTGGCACACATTTTGTGGCAGTGGTGCGGATCCTTTTGGTTCCAGAACGCATAGTTTTGCTTGGGATATCCCAAATGCTAGTGCATATGAATTAGCTTCAGCAAAAATGGATGCTGCATTTGAATTGATTACTAAGCTTGGATTAGAGTATTATTGTTTTCATGATATTGATTTAATTAGTGAAGGCAATAGTTTAAAAGAAGGTAAAGCTAATTTAGATCAAATTGTTGAATATGCTAAGCAAAAGCAAGAAGAATCAGGCGTAAAACTTCTTTGGGGAACAGCAAATTTATTCTCACATCCACGCTATATGAATGGCGCTGCAACAAATCCTGATTTCAGAGTGGTTAATCGTGCAATTGCACAGGTGAAACATGCAATTGATGCAACTATTTATTTAGGCGGCGATAATTACGTATTTTGGGGTGGTCGTGAAGGTTACAATAGTTTATTAAATACGAATATGTCACTTGAATTAGATAATATGGCAAATTTTTTAACGATTACCCGCGATTATGCACGTAAGCAAGGTTGGAGTGGTACATTTTTAATTGAACCAAAACCAATGGAACCAAGTAAACATCAATATGATTTTGATGCAGCAACTTCAATTGGCTTTCTTAAACATTATAATTTAGATAAAGATTTTAAACTAAATATTGAAGTGAATCATGCGACTCTTGCAGGTCATACTTTTCAGCATGAATTACAAGTGGCGGCTATGCAAGATATGTTAGGTAGTATAGATGCTAATCGAGGAGATTACCAAAATGGTTGGGATACGGATCAATTTCCAATTAATCTATATGAAACAGTTGAATCTATGTTAGTAATTTTAGAAAATGGCGGAATTAAAGGTGGTGGAATTAATTTTGATGCAAAAATTCGCCGTAATTCAACTGATTTAGAAGACATTTTTATTGGTCATATTGGTGGAATTGATACTTTTGCTAGAGCTTTACTTGTTGCTGCAGATATTTTGGAAAATTCTCCTTATAAAGCTATGAAATCAAAACGTTATCAAACATTCAGCGAAGGTAATGGTAAGAAATTTCAGAATAAAGAATTAGATATGGAGAGTTTGTATAATCTTGCAGTAGAAGATACAAAAGATCTTGAACCGGTAAGTGGTAAGCAGGAGTTATTAGAACAGCTAGTTTCTATGTATATATAGTCTTGCAGAGGAAACAACATGGCCAACCTTAATGTCACAACAGGTAATGATATTAGTTCTGATACCGTCAATAATAAATATATTGGGCTTTTAACAATAGTTGCAACCTTGGGTGGACTACTTTTTGGTTATGATACAGCTGTAGTTAATGGCGCTGAGAAATCATTAGTTAGTTTCTATATTAGTGGTATAAACAATATAACTAATTATTCTTACGCTTATAGTTTAGTAAGTCAATTTCATATATTATTAGCAATCGTTTTATATGCGGTATCAGTAATTGTTGGGTTGCAAATAATTAAATTGTTTCCCAGAAAAAGTGGAATTACTTTTGTTGTGGTTTTTTGTTTAATATTAACCTGGTGGATAAAAAGTCAATTGTTGATTCAATTTAATCTTAATGATCTGGAGCAAGTACATAATTTTGCCAATGATATAAAGGGATTTATAATTGCTAGTGCATTAATTGGTTGTATAATAGGTGGTGCAGTTGCAGGCTTTATTGCAAAAAAATTTGGACGTAAAAATGGTCTTATTTTATCTGCGTTATTATTCTTAATTTCGGCAATAGGTGCATCAATTCCAGAAAAGTTAAACTTTTTTAATTTACTCCCAGCGTATTCTTTTACTATCTATCGAATTTTAGGAGGTGTTGGTGTTGGAATAGCTTCAATGCTATCTCCCATGTACATTGCAGAAATTGCTCCAAGTAGTATAAGGGGACGTTTAGTTTCTTGGAACCAGTTTGCCATTATTCTTGGAATGCTAATTATTTATTTTGTTAACTATGGTATTGCATGTTCTGGTAGTGAAGATTGGCTAAATGATATTGGTTGGCGATACATGTTTTTATCTGGTGCAATTCCTGCCTTGATTTTTCTTATTTTACTTTTCTTTTTACCAGAAACTCCACGTTATTTGGTTGAGTGCGGTAAAGACAAACAAGCATTAGATGTATTATCTAAAATTATTCGTCCGGATGATGCCAAAATCGTAGTTTCTGAAATTAAACAAACCATGCACGCAAAAAATGCACCATGGCTATCTTTTGGAATCAGTGTAATTATAATTGGGGTATTTTTATCTATTTTTCAACAATTCATAGGGATAAATGTAGTTTTATATTATGCTGGAAACATATTTAGAAATATGGGCTTTGATACCAATTCTTCATTATTACAAACAATTATTGTTGGGGCAATTAATCTAGTCTTTACTGTAATTGCGATTTTATTTGTTGATAAGGTTGGGCGTAAGCCATTACTTATTATTGGTGCTATTGGGATGGCAATTAGTATGGCGGTTTTAGGCTTTATGTTTTATTTCAATAGTTTAGGCGCTATGGCTTTATTCTTTATGTTAGCGTATGTGGCTTCTTTTGCTGTGAGTTGGGGGCCTGTTGTTTGGGTGGTTTTATCTGAAATATTTCCGAATAGTATTAGAGGTGCCATGTCCATCGCGGTGTCATTACAGTGGATTGCTAATTGGATTGTATCGTTAACCTTTCCGATGCTGAATGATAATTTATTTTTAATAGAAAAATTTCATCATGGAGTTGCCTATTGGATCTATAGTATTATGGGGCTTATTGCTGCGTTTTTTGTGTGGAAATTTGTTCCTGAAACCAAGGGTAAGACTCTTGAATGTATGGAAAAATTATGGAATAATAAAAATAAAATTGATGGGATCAGTTCAAAATGATTAAGATAGAAGATTATCATACAGTTTCACCATATCTAGTAATAAGAAAAGCAGTAGATGCAATTGAATTTTATAAAATAGCATTTGGTGCTAAAGAATTACTACGTATGACTATGCCTGATGGAACAATTGCTTTTGCTGAAATAAAGATTGGTGAT
>CALFYC010000150.1 GCA_937952895.1 uncultured Neisseriaceae bacterium | reverse complement strand
TTCTCTCATGATGAACTGATACAGTTACGAGATGCAGCAAGTCCATTTGTGCAATCTTGTTCTATACGTCTTTAAACAAAAAAATTCCCACTCTCTTGCGAGAGTGGGAATTTTTCTAATTGAGCTCAACGTATGACTTTGGCTTTTCGAGAATCATAGTTGTCACTTCCTCGATCCACTCAGTGACCGACTCAAAATGAATATCTTTCGGAAGGCTTGCATGAGTGTATTCTGACATATCCTCAGCATATTTTGCGAATGCTGCCGCTGGAATATCGAATGTTACCGATGTGTTCACCTGATTTTTTCCATTCTTCGAGGCCATATCATATCGGAGGGATCCACGGATATTCTCTTGATTTGTGGCGGTCAGATCCAGATGACTTACTCCATTCGTGAGAGAAGTATTTCCTGTGATCGTTATAGTCTGATCAACCATTCGAGGTGATTGATAGATATCATACATCGTGATACTACCATTGATCGTCTTATAATTGCTTTTGATTTGAGTATCTACTTCATCTGATTTTACATTCAGAGAGAATATCTTATGTGAAATTTCTATTTGAACACTATTTTCATAACTCTTCTTGTTTGATCTCTTTGTATTTTGCGTAAGACTACCCTTAAGAGCAGCGTGCTGATCACTATCGAGCGAAAGACTCAAAGATCATTGAAGTTTTGATCCTTTTGGTGGCTTGATCAGGATTGCTCATTTCGTGTAGACAAGATTGTTGTAATCATGAAAATTTGTACCTGGAACAAGCTCTCGAAGGTCACGATTGACTATCTTTTTTCGCAGAGATTTCCACTCGCTTGCATTTCCACGAAGTGCAAAAGTATTCGCATCAATCTTACGATAAGGAACAAGATAAGGTTTTGTCTTGAGTCCATCAAGGATCAGTTGTAGATCTTTGATAATCGATTGAGTATCTACTTCTTGAGCTGCCTGCATTGCTTGTTTGCCACCGTCTGTATGATAGGTTGTCCCGATATAAGGCGTAACATACTGTGTGAGAGACTTGATACGAGGATCGCTGCTCGTGAGATCAAAATTCTTGAGTGTCACATAGATATTATCACCCTTGATCATCATACTAACCTCCGCAAAGACATTAACTTGGGTAAGACCATCATTTGCAAGAGATGCACCTGTGAGTTCAAGAGAACTTGCCATATCATTGATACTTTTATTCGGGATCTTGAGCTCGCTTTTTATGGTCGTATCAAAACTCAGATCTCATTTTGCTCGTGAAATATAGCTCGATAATGGATTGAATTTAATATCGAGAACACCATAGGGTGAACTGACATTAAAACTATATTTTCCTGTTTGTTTGATATTATCAGATGTGAGACTTTTTGAGACCTGATCAAGAGCACTCTCAAGAGTCTGAGCAATATCTCATTGAATAGCGAGGATATCTTTCTCGATCATAGCACGATCTTCCTTGGAGATGACAAATTCTTTCTTCTTGTCAGAATGTGCAAGTTGTTGCGCCTCTTTGTAATAACGTTCACGGATCGATTGACTCTTGTATTGATTCTTGAGATCTTGATCAAGATATTCATAGTAGTTGAGAGCTTCTTGTGGGAGTCACTCAATAGATCTATAGTCATATTTCTGTTGGCTCGAGCTGTAAGAAAGAGCCGCCTGAGCAGTCGAACTGAATGCGAGAGATGCGAGTGCGATGATCGCGAGGATTTTTTTCATATGAGAGAAAAGAAATATTATTGTTCGAGAGCCTTTTTGAGAATACTATCCTCACCACTCACAACTGGTACTACAACATCAGGGAGGATACCAACCTTGTTAATAGATGTAGATTTTTTTCCAGAGAGCCACTCTGCAAAAGTGAATTTAAATGTGGTACCATCCGGAAGATCGATGATTTGCTGAGCAACTCATTTTCCATAGGTTTTCTCCCCTACTACGATCGCTCCTAAGTATTCTCGAAGTGTCAGTGAGAGCATTTCAGAAGCAGACGCTGTATTCTTATCCACAAGAATGATAATTTTATTGAATGTTTTTGTAGTTTGGAAGCTTCTAGACACTGTTTAATTAAATAATGTAACTATTATCCTTAGCTAACCCAAAATTAATTGGGGGACTTATATTATAAGCAATTTAAATGGTCTTCATCTTTTAACCATGCAAATTCTTCAATCTCAGAGTTTGCCTTTATTTTTCGAGTAAAATCTGCAAAATAACACGTGATTTTTACTAACATGCCTTATAACTTACCAAGAACATTTGCTTTAAACGTTCTTAGATATTAAATAGTTTCCGGTTTAAGCTTAACCAAAAATTCTTCTTAAATTTCACGGATTAAAGCCTCATGATCAGTTTCAACTGGATCTCTTTTTGAATATAATAAATAATTTTCACCTTTCGATATGACACCTAACATCTGGTCATTTTAATATAGATCCAAGCTAATTTATCAATCTCATTAATATATCAAAATTTTAGCATTGTTTTATGAATTGCTTTTACTTCAAACATCATCTTTTTAAATGCATCAAAACTCAAAGCCTGTGCTGCATCTGAAACTGACTTATCTGGATCTGGATGCGTTTCAACTAAGACCCCAGATGCGCCTGCTGCAATTGAAGCTCTTGCCATTACAGGAACTAATGATCTAACCCCAGTTCCATGACTTGGATCTACAATAATTGGTAAATGGGTTTGTTCTTGTAATGCAGGAACTGCATTTAAATCTAATGTATTTCTAGTATAATTTTCAAAAGTACGAATTCCACGTTCACATAAAATAACGTTTGGATTTCCATGAACCATAATATATTCAGCAGACATTAAAAATTCATGATAAGTAGTTGCAAAACCTCGCTTTAATAAAATTGGATTTTTAACGTTTCCTAATCCCTTTAGTAAATTATAGTTTTGTACATTACGTGCACCAATTTGTAAAATATCAATATATTTGCTTGCTTCACTCACTTGCTCTAAATCCATAACTTCGGTAATACTTAGTAAATTATGTTTTTTAGCAATCTTCGAGATTAATTTAACCCCCTCAATTCCCATACCTTGAAATTCATAAGGAGAGGTTCTAGGTTTATATGCACCACCACGTAATGCCTGAGCTCCTACTTGTTTAACTACTTCTGCACATGCTTCTAATTGCTCTTCAGATTCGATTGAGCATGGCCCACCAATTACAAATAAATTCTTCCCGCCAATCTTAACATCTTTAATTTCAATTATTGTGTCATCTTTTTTACTTTGTCTACTAGCTAATTTATACCGATCTGTTAAAAGATGAATTTTTGCTACATGAGGTAATTGGCTGAAATCTTCTTTAACCACATAAGAGTCAACACCAGTTACTAGAGCCAATCTACCTCTATCTTGTCTTACAACATGGAACCCCATTCGTTGAAGTCTTAAGATTAAATGTTCTTCTTCTAAAAAAGTTGTATTAGGTAATAATTCAATTAACATTTAAATACCTCTTTTGCTAAATTCTTAAATTCTTCTAAATTATAATTACTCTCAATTAGCTTTACTAAATATGAACCAATAACACAACCATCAGCTATATTTAATATTTGTTTAACCATCTTATTATTAGATACTCCAAATCCAATTGCAATTGGTAATTTAGAATATTGTTTCATGGCACTAACTTTCTCAATTAAATCATTAGGCAATTCATCTCGAATCCCAGTAGTTCCTTTAAAACAAGCATAATAGAGAAATCCACTGCCATAAGTAGTTAATGATTCTATCCGTTCAAGAGAAGTAGATGGAGATGCAACCATAATTGCATCTAATTGATATTTTTTACATAAAAATCTAAATTCACATGCTTCTTCAATTGGTAAATCTACAACTAATATACCATCAGCTCCAGATTGTTTTGCTTTTTGTAAAAATTCTGCTAAATTTTTTTGAATTAAATTATAGTAAGTAAATAAAACAATCGCAATTTCACTTTTTATACGAATTTGTTTAATAATATCAAAGATACTATTTAGATTAGTTCCATTTTGGATTGATCTCTCCATTGCAAGTTGAATTGTTGGCCCATCTGCAACTGGATCAGAAAATGGAATACCTATTTCTAAAATATTTACTCCAGCCTCTTCTAAAGCCAAAAAATATTCGTAACTATTTTTGCCATCTCCAGCTGTTAGATAAGCAATTTTAGCTTTCTCATTAAAAGCTCTAGCTATGCGTGACATGTTTTAATTCCTTATTTAATAAACTTGGTAAATCTTTATCTCCACGTCCAGATAAATTTACTAATATTTTAGCATCAGGTTCTAAATTTTTCGCTATTTGCATCAGATAACCTAAGGCATGAGCTGATTCAAGTGCCGGAATAATCCCTTCCGTTTTAGATAATAATAAAAATGCATTGAGAGCTTCTTCATCAGTTGCGGATTCATACTTAGCTAAACCCCTAGTATATAAATCTGCATGTTGTGGTCCAACAGATGGATAATCAAGCCCCGCTGAAATTGAGTGAGTCTCCGCAATTTGACCATCTTTATTTTGTAATACATAACTATATGTGCCATGTAAAATTCCAGGAATCCCTTCACTAAATCTTGCTGCGTTATTACCTAGCCCAGAACCTATACCACCTGCTTCAACACCAATTAATTTCACATCTTTTTCGTCTAAGTAAGCGGAAAAAATTCCAATTGAATTAGATCCACCACCAACACATGCTATAACGTAATCTGGGTGACATCCAGTAGCTTCAAAAAACTGTTTTTTAGCTTCTTTTCCAATTATCGATTGAAAATCTGCAACTATTTGTGGGAATGGATATGGGCCAAGAGCTGATCCTAAACAATAATGGGTATCTTCATAATTAGCAGCCCAATATCGTAAAGCTTCATTTACTGCATCTTTAAGCGTGGCTGAACCATTAGTTACTGGAACTACTTTGGCCCCTAATAGTTTCATCTTAGCTACATTAGGCATTTGTCTTTGAATATCAATTTCACCCATATAAACTAAACATTGAAGCCCCATCATAGCACAAGCAGTTGCGGTAGCTAGACCATGCTGCCCTGCTCCAGTTTCAGCAACAATTTTAGTTTTACCCATTTTTTTAGCCAATAAACATTGACCTAATGCATTATTGATTTTATGAGCTCCAGTATGTAATAAATCTTCACGCTTTAAAAATATCCGGTTAACCCCAATTGCTCGAGCAAAATTAGTTACTTCAGTAAGAGCCGTTGGTCTACCTATATAATTTTTTAAAATATTAGTAAATTCATTGCGAAATTCTTCGGTTTGTCCAATAGAAAAATAAGCATCTTCTAATTCTTTTAATGGAGTAATAAGTAATTCAGGGGCATATTGCCCACCAAATCGGCCATAATACGTTGGGCGCACAATTTTTATAAACTCATAAATTTTATTGATATCTTTATTCGCCAAACTCGATTCCACCCCACTAGATAAATCTACGCCATATGGTTGATCTTCTTTAAGTCGTTTCGTAATATTATCTTTATTTAACCCCCCCGCAATAAAATAACGAAAAGGTGTATCCCTAATTGCAATTTTTTCAAACATTAAAAAATCCTTATTTGGATCTAATATTTTGGGGAACTCTTTTCCATCTAAGACATAAATTATCTGTAAATTAGGAGCTAATTGATCTACTAACTGCCTTACTTTATCACCATGTAATTGAATGATTTTTAATTGTAATTCATTTACTATATACTTAATTTGCTCTAATGATTCATCAACAAATACACCAACCACATCACTATTTACATCTCTGACTGCTCGAGTAATTTCTTTAGCTAAATCTAATTCAATATTTCTTGATGAAACTTTGGAAAATAGTAATCCAATATAATTAGCTCCAGCTAATGCCGCCTTTTTTGCAATTTCTTTATCTCTTAGTCCACAAATTTTAATTAACATTTTCAACCCCAAGATTTTTAAAAAATTCTACCGGATCATTTAGAGTAGACAATGCCTGCCCCACTAAAATACCATCAAAACCAAGCTTATAAGCTTTATTTGCATCTTCTACACTACTAATTCCAGATTCAGCAATTTTAACCATAGATTCTGGAATTTGCCGAATCAACTTAGTAAATACTTCTGGATGCATTGAAAAATCACGTAAATCACGTTGATTAATTCCAATTAAATCCCCACCTGAAGTTAAAGCTATCGGTAACTCACTTTCATGATGCACTTCAACCAAGGTTTCTAAACCAAATGCATGCGCAATCCTAACCATTTCTGCTGCTTTATCTCCTAACACTGATATCATAATTAAAATGGCATCTGCGCCAGCTTCATAAGCTTTAGCAATTTGAGCCGCAGAGAAAATAAAATCTTTACATAAAATTGGTATTGATGTATCTTTTAAAGCACTTGCAACTTCTTGCAAATCATTAATTGAACCTTCAAAACCTTCATCGGTTAAAATAGATATCCCACTGACTCCAGCTTTAATATACTCTTCTGCTTTTTTAACTAAATTATCAATTACTGCTATCTTTCCAAGGGAAGGTGATGCACGTTTAATTTCGCCAATAATCGCTTTGCCATTTTTAGCCAAGATTGCTTTCTTTAAACTTTTTCGTTTAGTTAATAATGGCATTTTACGAGCGATAATATCTAAAAGACGATTTGATTTTAGAATGTTCCCTTTTATTAAACGTTCACGTGCAAGCTTAATACCGGAAATTAAATCATGAGTTTTGCCATAAATGAATATAGCTACTGCTACATTTAATAAAAGTGTATCAGTAAATGGCATAACTTCACCAGATAAAGCTTTATAAAGGATTACTGTATTGTATATACTGTCATCACCTTTTAAATCCTCAATTACACATGGCTTTAAACCCAAACTTTGCGGATCAATCTTAAATGGAGCAACTCCACTTGGCGTAACTAAAATAGCATCTATTACGCCAAGACAACTTAATTCATCAAGTCCATTACCATGAAAAACCAATGATTTTTCTGTTCCTAACGCTAATAACGTTTTTGCAATTAAGATAACTTTATTTGGATCATATACTCCCAATACCATATGCTTAATTCCAGCTGGATTTAGTAATGGTCCAATTAAATTAAAGATTGTTGGCTCTTGAATTTTTTTACGTACTAATTTAACTTTAGCAAATAGTGGATAATATTGTTGAGCAAAACAAAAAGCAAAATTATTTTGCTTTATTTCTGTAAGAATGTCTTCTTGAGTACTATCTAATTTATAACCTAGTTTTTCTAATACATCTGCTGAACCACATTTGGATGATACAGAACGATTACCGTGTTTAATAACTGGCACACCTAATGCTGCAACTAATAATGCCGAAGCTGTTGAAATATTCAATGTTCCTGAATTATCTCCTCCAGTTCCAACAATATCAACAATTGGAAAATCTATCTCTAATTGAACTGATCTTTCTTTAACTGCTTTAATCATTCCCAAAAGTTCATCAACAGTTTCACCTTTTTTACTTAATAAACGTAGATAAGTTTCAATATCAGAATCATTAGCATCATTAAAAATTGCTAATCCAGATTGATAACTTTCATCTAAACTGAGAGATTGACCTGATTGTAATTTATGAATAACTTTATTAATATTAAACATTACAGAATTCCAAAAAATTTTTAAGTAATTGCACACCTTCAGGAGTTAAAATTGATTCTGGATGGAATTGAACCCCATAAATTGGATATTTGCGATGAGATAATGCCATAATATTACCTTTATTGTCTTCAGCTTCAATTATCAAATCTTCGGGAAAATTATTTTTTTCTACAATTAATGAATGATAACGTGCAGCTTTAAATGGCAAGTGCATTTGCTTAAATAATTTACCACGATTATGAAAGATTAGGCTATCCTTCCCATGTAATACTTCTGGTGCACGACTTACTTTGCCGCCAAATGCCACACCAATTGCCTGATGTCCAAGACATACACCTAAAATTGGGATTTTGGCACCTAATTTTTTAATTACTTCAATGCAAATTCCTGAATTTTCTGGAATTCCAGGCCCTGGTGACAAAATAATTCCTGTTGGTTTTAATGTTTTAATTTCACTAATACTAATTTTATCATTTCGAATAACCTTAACTTTAGAGGTTAATACAGCTAATGCTTGGTATAAATTGTAGGTAAAACTATCATAATTATCAATAATTAAAATCATGATTCTGCTCCTTGAGCTAATTTGAGCGCAGCAACTACACCTTGTGCCTTTAAACTAGTTTCCATTGCTTCTTTTTCTGGATTAGAATCTAATACAATACCAGCACCAGTCCTAATTTCAACAGTTTTACCATAAATTAAAGCAGTTCGAATTGTAATTGAACTAGTTAAATTTCCATCTTCATCAATAGTTAAAATTGAACCTCCATATAGACCACGTCTTGAATTTTCTAATTCATCGATAATTTCCATAGCACGAATTTTAGGTGCCCCAGATAAAGTTCCAGCTGGTAGGATTGCTTTTAACGCATTTAATGAAGTATATTGCTTATCTAATTCACCCACCACACGTGAAACAATATGATTTAAATGTGCATAATTTTTTACAGTTTTAAATTCTGATACTTTTACACTTCCAGGTGTTGCAATTGAACCAACATCATTTCTAGCCAAATCAACTAACATAATATGTTCTGCTGTTTCTTTGGGGTCAGCCAATAATTGATTAATATCATCATCTTTTTTACAAGTTCCAGCAATAGGAATTGTTTCTACCATTTTATTTTTAACCCCAACTAATAATTCTGGTGAAGCTGAAGCAATGGCAAAATCTTTTTCTTCAAAGAAGGATAAATATGGTGTTGGGTTTAGTTTACGTAATGCGCGATAGATATCAAAAGGTAAGGCATGATTTTCTGCTCTAAATACCCTTGATAAAACCACTTGGAAAATATCTCCAGCTTTAATATATTCTTGTGCTTTTATTACCATATTGGCATATTCTTTATCACTTATATCAGCCTTTATTGCTACTTCTTTGGCTTTATTTAACTGGCTTATTTTGCCCGGCTTATTAAATACTCTATCAATTACAATAGCTAATTCTTTTTCAGTTCCAATATGTTTAAATGTAACCTTCTGCAATTTATGTTCAAATTTAATTACTGTTTTATAAATGTGAAATAAAAAATCTGGCGTTGGTTGACTGATATGCCGATCAGGTAATTTTTCTTTTAAACGAACTGTGTCATAAGCCATAAATCCAAAGACACGTTGATTTTGTCGAAAATTTTCTAATACTTCATATGGATTATCTTCTATACATATTTTTTTACCGTTCGCGGTAATCTCGATTGTATTACCATTAGCAATAAATGTTGCAATTGGATTAATGCCAATAAACGAATAATTACCATATCCTTCATCATAGGCCGATTCAATCATACATGAACCAACACCACCTATAGCACTATAAGCTAAAATTGGAGTTAATTGATCATAGTGCATTTCTTTAACTATATATTTTGGCTTTTGGTTAAATATTTCTGGTGCAAAGTTTGGATCAAGTAATTTATTTTTCATGATTACCTTACTCATTTTTTCTTAAAAATCCTCTTTAAATCAATATCAATTGCTTTAAGCGCATTTGACCCCCTACTTACATTAGCAATACTAACTTTAAGATCTTTAGCAATTTCACGCTGCGTTTTTTTAGCTTCCAATAATTCATGAACAATGTTTAAGCGATTTACTAATTCAACTTTTTCTGATGTAGTTAACAATATGTCAAAAAAAATTTGTAATTGCTTTTTTTCTGCAGCAAAATAGCAGTCATCTAAAAATTCGTAGAAAATATCTGTTTTATTTAACATTATAGATTACCTTTTACCACTTTTGTTATTACGTAATGATACATCATTACAAGACAATCTGTCAATAATATTTTTTAAAATTTTATCGGCCAACAGCTAGAATAGCTTATCTCATAACATAAAATAGACTCTTTATGCTATAATTACTAAATCATGAAAAATTATATTAAAAATAGTGTTATTAATGTAGATGGCAAAACATATTTAAAACTTTTAATTGTCATTGCGCCATTACTTAACTTTCTATCTGGCATTGCCCCTGATCTGTATGTCCCATCAATGCCTTCAATTGCTAATTACTATTCCACTTCAATATTTTTAGTTGAAAATACAATTACTACGTTTTTTGCAGGCTTTGCAATTGGTTGTCTGATCTTTGGCATTTTAATTGATATCTATGGGCGTAAGAAAATTATTATTTTGGGGTTACTCGGCTTTAATTTAGCAAATATCGCCATCATATATTGCCAAAGTATAGAACAATTCATAGTAATTCGTTTCATTCAGGGTGTTATGGTATCGGTTGTATCTATTGGTTCAAGAGCTATTATTCTTGATGCCTTTTCTAGCTACAAATATAATGTAGCACTCTTATATACATCTATTGCTTATGGGATTGGACCTGTTATTGCACCTTTTATTGGAGGAATTTTACAATACAAATTTGGCTGGCAAGCTAACTTTCTAGCATATTTGGCATTTGGCACTACATTTTTATTAATCTTTGTTCTTTACTTCAAAGAAAGTATTGTCACAGTTAATTCCTTCTCATTTAGGCGGGTAACTTTAGCGTATAGTACTGTTTTACGTAATTCAACATTTATTGTTTCAATTTTAATCAATAGCTGTAGTAAAACTATCCTAATTGTTTATGCAACAATTGGCCCATTTATTATTGAAAATACCATGCATGATTCACCAATAGCGTTTGGAAATACTGCTTTATTAATTAGTCTAGCTTTTTTATTAGGTGCCCTAACTAGCAGATTTTTTATGGACAAATTAAATTTGCATAGTTTAACTCAGATTGGATTTGTTATTTTAATCATCAGCTCTATATTGCAAAATTTATTAACCATTTATTTCAAACTAAATATGTTTACTATTTTAATTCCAATTGTAATTATTTGCTATAGTCAAGGTTTTATTTACCCAAATGTTTTAGCACGTGGCTTAAAAATTTTCCCCAATAATGCAGGAATTGCGGTTTCTTTAATGACATGTCTAATCATGTTAATTAGTGCATTTGGTGTTTGGATTATCAGCTATATTAAAATAAATGGCTTAATTAATTTAACAGCACTTTTTACCATCTTAATTACTTTACAAACTGGAATTTTTTACATATATCTTAAACCAGAGACTCAGAATAGTTAGTTTCTGTAACTTCTTCAGAGATATATAAATATAATCCTAAATTTTTAGTATAAATTAATAGCACATTAGTTTAAAATTTATCTGCTAAACTAACCATAAAATTGAGCTTATCTATAAAAATAATCACATTTAAATTTAGCTAAAATTATGGAGTAGTCATGATAAGATATTTATACATTCTAGTTAGCATAATAGTGCTTATAGTAATCCTTTTCTACGATAAACCACCATCTCCACTAAGTGAATTTATCTTAAGCACTGATTCAAGCAAGATAATTGATAATGTTACTCCAAAAACCCCCATATACGATAATATAATAAATTCAAATGATGCAATAATAGATGATGATAGAGATGATATTGAAAGCTTTGAAAGTATGCTAAAAATTAGCACACCAGATTCAACAATAGATTAATTAAAAATTAAAGTAAACCCAAAAAATCCAGGTCAATTCTAAGCTGATCTGGATTAGTAAAATGTAATCCAGTTATGCCTAAATTATTAGCAGTTTTAACATTTATACCACTACCTGATTTTGTTGGTTCAACATAAGCACAAGAATAAGTTTTCTTTCCAAGTTGAGCTTCAGTCGCTACTCCTTGTAAGTATTTTCTTTCTTCTTGGTTGTTAACCTCAAGTATTACAACT
>CALFYC010000149.1 GCA_937952895.1 uncultured Neisseriaceae bacterium | reverse complement strand
CTAATCCTATGCAGTTTGCTTGGCCTTTTGCTCAAAAGCAAATGCTTGATGATACTTGTCCTTATCTAGAAAACGATCATAATCACAATGCCTCATCATCATTGACCTATAATAAATCTGTTCAAAAAGAAGCGTGTTTTTATGTTACCGTATGTACTTTCAATCTAAATAAGGTTATGTTGCAAAGAGAAAAAATACAAAATGTTTATTTTCCATGCTCAAATCTTTGCCACTCTCAACGCTTTTTTTATGGTTGTTGTTATCATAATCAAAATCAAAATCAAAATAACAATAATTCAAATTGAAAGGCCTAATTTTGAGAAACACTATGAGAAATTTCTGTTTTCTTTTTTTATTTATTCAAAATAAACAATTATGTGATATGCCTGTATTACATTCTCCGCCTATCTTTGTACAAAAAAATAAAATATTTACATATTATGTAACTGATGAGTCTATTTAGTTGCATAAATTATAAAATATTATTAAAATTTTTCATAATTCCAAAATATAAAACAGGGGAATAAGTTAATCCAAATAGTATAAAAATCACTATTTTATGTTGCCAATTTACAAATAAAGTATTCATAATAAACTATATCCTTAAACATTAATAATTGCTTGATTATAAAGTGGTAAATAATTTTTGTTAACTAAAACTTTAGGCCAAATCTTTTTGTTATTGGAAATTTTCGAAAGAGTTTTTATAAAAATAATAAGATATCTTATTATATTAGTTTGTTAATGCCAAAGATCATAATTTAAATATAAAAATAGAATTTTAAGTTTGCTTGGGCAAACATGAAATGAATATATTATAGTTAGCTTAAGTTTAGATCTATGATAAAATGTAAAACTGGTAATTAATTATAGATTAATTCTAATATACTTAATTTAATAGACTTAATTTTGATTTTGGGGTGATTATGCAAAAACGTAATTTAATAGTTTTAATGGCATTTATTATTAAAAATGTTTTTGCAGTTAGCGAAAGCTTAATTCCGATGAGCAAAAAACAAATAGAACAAGAAATTTTAAATAAAACTTTAATTTCAATTCCAACAGATAACTTAAACGGAAAAACTATAAATAATACTTTTTCTATGTATATGGATAATAAAAAAACTGTATTGGGCAAAATGCAAATAAAGCCTATGAATCAACCACAAAGTGATATTGGTGAATATAGTATTTTATCTGATGGAACAGTATATTTCACTTGGCAACATTGGGATATGGCAAAAAAATTATGCTTTCATATTTACCAAACTGCGAATTCCTATATATCCATTGGATGTGATCAAGTATTTCACACCGCATTCATGAAATCCAATATACAAATTGGCAATCATTTACAATAAAATAGCTTTATATAGTTATTTGTTATGCCTAAAATGTATATCTAAGTATGCAGTATTTACTGCATCAATAAAAGCTTTGATTGCTGAAGTTTCAATGTTATCATCAACTGCGGTTCCCGTATAGCGTGTTTGGCTATTTACTGAGATAATAATGTTTGAGCGACATAAGGCATTGATTCCAGAACTTTCAGAACGTGAATTATAATCCTCTACTTTAACACCATTTAAATGTTTAATTACTTCATCATTTAAAGCACTTAGTGCTGATCCCTTTCCTTTATAATTAATGGTTAAGTTATCTTGATCAAAAAATTTACCTTCTAATACAACAGTAGTTGCAGTATCACTATCTTTATGGTAAGTAAAATGGTTGATTTTAATTGGAAATCTATGCATCCGATAAGCTTCAATTAGCTCTTCATTGGTAATTCCTTTACGGCGATCTGAATACATATCTTTGATACTTTGAGTAATAATGGTTTTTTCTTCGTCACCACAGATATAACCAGTTTCATGAATAATTTGTTGAGCATGGTTACTTCCACTTAATGGGCTAAATACAAAGCTAATTTCACTACCAACATCACTTGGATCAAATGGTTGATAAGATAGTGGATTATTCAGAATTGCATTAGTATGGCCACCTGATGTATGTAACGCTGCATTTTTGCCTGTAATTGGAAAGTGTGGTTGACGAGGTAACATTCTACTATCAATGAAATCAGAGGCTTCTTTTAAATGAGCAATATTAATATTAGTATGAATTGGATATTTTGCATGAGGTAATTGTCCAAATTGACGGATATTCATAATGCATTGCTCTAAAGAGACGTTCCCAGCGCGTTCGCCAACTCCATTAATACAGCCTTCAATTTGTGTGGCAATTCCAGAAAATACTGCGCTTAAAGTATTTTCAAGAGCAGTTCCTAAATCATTGTGACAGTGCACAGACCAAATAATTTCTCGATTGGGCATTTCTTTCTTAAAAATTTCTGCATGTTGTTTAATTTTATGAACAAAGTAATTATCACCCTCATAAGGAGATGCACCACCAATGGTATCTGGACAATTAATAATTTTCGCTCCAGCATTTAATGCTGCTCGAATTACATCTGTTGTAAAATCAAAATTTTCACCCATTCTGGAATAACCTTCAGAGCTAAATTCAACTTCATAACCAGAACTTGTTGCAATTTTAATTAATTTATATACGGTTTCCACAATTAATGGTTTATTGTCTGCAAGGCTTCCTAGTGATGCAGGCATTAAATTTGGATCAACGGGGACATATGTGTGTAATACTGCTTTATTATTTTTTAAAGATGGAGCTAGAGCTTCCATTGTTTTATAAATTTGAGCTTCGCGTAATTGACATAAAGCTGAAATTTTCATGCTCGACTTAACTGCAGCCATATCTTTAGCAATTTGATGCACAATTTCAAAATCTGAATTACTAGCAGAAGGAAAACCCGCTTCTAATATATCTATTTTTAACTTATGTGCAATTTCTGCATAATCTAAGTTTTCCTTAAAACTCATTCCAGCACCAGGGGATTGTTGTCCATCCCTTAAAGTTGTATCTAAAATATAGATTTGTTTTGACATTATTTACTCCAAATGGCTAATAATTTTATCGGTAAATTCTTTAGTTCCTAATATGATAACGTTTTCCTGGTTTGAATAAGTTAAATCTGAAGTTCGATATCCATTACTGATAACAGTTTTGATGGCATTTTCAAT
Organism: uncultured Neisseriaceae bacterium; assembly: GCA_937952895.1. Lineage (GTDB taxonomy): Bacteria > Pseudomonadota > Gammaproteobacteria > Burkholderiales > UBA11063 > Aquella. Next base: position 11,866 of record CALFYC010000149.1, on the reverse strand, counting down.
AGCTAATGCTTCATCCGATAGATTAAATGAATAAGATAGCATCATTGATGCAGATAAAATTTGGGCAATAGGGTTAGCAATGTTTTTTCCAGCAATATCTGGTGCTGAGCCACCTGATGGCTCATATAAAGCAAAACCTTCATGGTTAAAACTTGCTGATGGCATCATGCCTAATGAACCTGATAATACTGATAGTTCATCAGATAAAATATCACCAAATAAGTTTGCAGTTAAGATAACATCAAATTGTTTTGGGTTGGTAATCAAATGCATTGCACAGCTATCAACTAACATATTACTATAACTAACTTCAGGGTAATTTTGAGCTACTTCACTAACAATTTGGCGCCATAATTTAGATGTGGATAAAACATTAGCTTTATCTACCGAAATTAAATTTTTCTTCCTGGTTTTAGCTAGTTTAAATGCATAATTAGCAATAGATTTAATTTGATTTTCATCATATTCTGCAATATCTGATGCATATCTTAAGTTGTCCTTATTACCAAGGTAATGTTCTCCAAAATAGATATCGCCAAGTAATTCGCGTAAAATTATTATATCTAAACCACCTTCAAGATAGCGGTTTTTAAGAGGAGATATTTCAGCCAATTCTTCATAAATAGCAGCTTTTCTAAGATTGATGTTGAAATTAAAAGTTTTACGTATTGCTAAAATCGAATTGGTTTCACAATTTTTCCATTTCGCTTGATCTTGTTGACTTACAGGTCCACCAACCGAGCCAAATAAAATTGCATCACTAGTTTTACATTTATTGATAGTATCAATTGGCAAATGTTCATTGTATTTTTCAAAAGCTGCACCACCTACCAATGCATGATCAAATTCAAAAGAATGATTAAATTTTTGGGCAATTTTATCAAGGATTCGAATTGCTGAATCCATCACTTCAGGACCAATTCCATCACCAGCTAATACGGCAATTTTCTTTTTCATATTGTTCAACCTCATTAATTTGTGAAAGTAAAAAATCTAAATCATCTTGTCCTGTTAATAAACAATGCTTTCGGTATGGGTCATAGTCAAAATGATAAGTATTACTTAAATATTTAATTTCTTGATCTTTTAAGTTGATCTGTATTATTTCATCTGGGTGATTAAGTGCATTATTGATAAATTCTTCAATTAAAGATTCAGGTAATGAAATTAAAAGTAAGCCATTTTTGGCTGAATTATTAAAAAATATATCTGAAAATGAAGAACAGATAACTACTTCAATTCCATATTGTTGAATTGCCCATACTGCATGTTCTCGCGATGAACCACTACCAAAATTAGCTTTTGATATTAAAATTTTACGTTTTTGAAATGTTGGATTATTTAAAATAAAATCCGGGTATAGTTTACGTAAGCCTGAAAATAAAAATTCACCAAATCCGCTTTGACTAATGCTTTTTAGATGTTCTGCTGGAATTATCATATCTGTATCTACATTATTTAGATTTAATGGAATAATTTTATCTATGACAGATGCAAATTGCTTCATGATTCTAACCTTTCTACAGAAGTTATAAAGCCACACACTGCACTTGCAGTAACGGTTTGAGGCGAGGCTAAATGTGTAATGCTATTTGGGCCTTGTCTACCAATAAAGTTACGATTCGTTGAACTAATACAACGTTTTCCTGGTGGAACTTTATCTGGATTCATCCCAAGACACATTGAACAACCTGGAAGTCTGAAAATTGCTCCTGCTTCATTAAAGATTTTATCCAGTCCTAATTTTATTGCATCAAGTCTCACTTGCTCAGATCCTGGAACAATATACATAGTTACATGTTTTGCAACCATGCGACCTTTTAGAATTTCAGCAACAACCTTTAAATCTTCAATGCGACCATTTGTGCAACTGCCAATAAAAGCAAAATCAATCGGAACACCAACTAAGGACTGATTGGGTTCCAGCCTAGTATATTGATAAGCTTTTTCATATGTTTCTTGATTTTTAATATCTTGAGTAGATGGAATTACTTCATTTAATGCAATCGTATGTTCTGGGTTGATTCCCCAACTAATCATAGGGTATGCATCTGTAATATCAATGGATATGGTGTAATCATATTGAGCATTTTGATCACTAGTTAAATTTTGCCATTCTTGCTCCATCTTATCCCAGATCTCATTATTAGGAGCATAACGCCTTCCTTTTAAATAATTAAAAGTGGTTTTATCTGGAGCAATTAAACCAGCACGCGCGCCACATTCAATTGACATGTTACAAATTGTCATACGTGCTTCCATAGACAAATTTTTAATATAATCACCAACATATTCAATAACGCATCCTTGAGCTCCACCAATACCAATTTTCGCAATAAGTTTTAAAATAGCATCTTTCGCTGTAAAATATTTACTAGGTGTGCCGATAAATTCAACTTTATAAGTTTTGGGTTTATCTTGTAAAATACAGCTACTTGCTAAAGCATGCGTAATCTCAGTAGTCCCAACGCCAAATGCTAAGGCACCAAAAGCACCATGGGTTGCCGTATGAGAGTCACCACAAATAATAGTGCTACCTGGCCACGTGAATCCTAATTCAGGACCAATAACATGCACGATACCTTGATAACCACTATCAATATCAAATAAAGTTAAGCTATGCTTTGCACAATTCTTACGAATCGTCTCAACCTGAGTCTTAGCAATTTCATCTTTAATTGATAGGCGTTCATTATCTGTTGGGATACTATGATCAATTGTTGCAATAATGTTTGCTTTGTTTCTAATAGTTAAATTACGGCTTTCAATCATTGCAATTGCTTGAGCTGAAGTTACTTCATGTAGTAAAATCCTATCAATATATAAAATATCAGGAAATCCAGTGCTTTTTTTTACAATATGTTTATTCCAAATTTTATCAATGATATTTTGTTGCATAATAATCTTCTAGCTTTAATAAAGTTATTTAACTATTTAATAAAAATATAGCAAAGGTGCAATTATTTTTTTTGGCGTTCAGGACGTAATTCACGTACTTTAGCACCAGCTTGCCACATCTCACTATTTCTAATTGTGCTTAATTCTTGTTCTAATTTATTGCGATAATCCGGTTGACTATTTAGACTAATAGAGCGATCAGCCTCTCTACCAGTAACTACGCTATCGTATAATTCTTTAAATACAGGTTCAGATGCATGCTTGAATTTATCTTTCCAATCAAGAGCCCCACGTTGTGCAGTAGTAGAACAATTAGCAAACATCCAATCCATACCATTTTCACCAATTAATGGAATTAAACTTTGAGTCGCTTCTTCAACCGTTTCATTAAATGCTTCTGATGGAGAATGTCCATGTTGTCTTAAAATATTATATTGAGCTTCCATAAGTCCAGCAATTGCACCCATTAATACACCACGTTCACCAAGTAAATCACTAGTTACTTCTTTTAAAAATGTAGTCTCAAATAAAAATCCAGAACCAACTCCAACACCTATTGCACATGCAGTTTGAAACGCGTTGCCGGTTGCATCTTGATGAATTGCAAAACTTGAATTAATTCCACGTCCTTCTAGGAAATTTAAGCGGACTGAACGTCCAGATCCTTTAGGTGCAACTAAAATTACATCAATATCAACTGGTGGAACAATCTGCGTTTTATCCGAATACGTTATACCAAATCCGTGTGAAAAACATAAAGTTTTACCTTGGGTTAAGTATGGCTTTATAGTTGGCCATACTGCAATTTGTGCCGCATCAGATAATAAGTAACATATGATGGATGCGCGTTTAACCGCTTCTTCAATTTCAAATAAAGTTTCGCCTTCAACAAAACCATCACTAAGAGCTTTATTCCAAGTTGCAGAGTTTTTACGTTGACCAATAATAACTGAAAATTTATTATCACGTAAATTTAACGCTTGAGCCGGGCCTTGAACTCCATAACCGATAATTGCAATGGTTTTATCTTTTAAAGTTTCATGTGCTTTAGTTAATGGAAACTCTTCGCGAGTAATAACATTTTCATTGATTCCACCAAAATTCATTTGTGCCATAATTTATTCCTATAAAAAATTAAAAATAATTAAACTGTAACCTTAGTGCACCAGTCTTTATATTGCTGATCTTTACCATAAACAATGTTGAAATATTTATCTTTCAATTGTGAGGTGATTTTTCCCATTTTACCATCACCAATAATTCTTCTATCTACCGAATTGGCCCAAGCAATTTGACATCCAGTTCCAGATAAGAATAGTTCATCAGCGATATATAATTCGCTTCGATCAAGAGTGCGAACTTCAACCGGGATCCCCATATCTTTAGCAATTTGAATAATTGTTCTGCGAGTAATTCCTTCTAAGATATCATCAGATGGACATGGGGTAATTAAGACACCGTCACGCACAACAAATATATTTTCAGCTGATCCCTCACAAACATTACCAGCTTCAGATAATAAGATTGCTTCATCAAATCCGCTATCATTAGCTTCTTTACGGGCTAATGCCGAATTCATATATGCACTTGAAAATTTTCCACGTGAAGGAATTGCATTATCGCTAACTCGACGCCATGAAGATACCATTAATGATAGGCCATTTTCCATTGGCATATATTCTTCTAAAGGAATCATATATAACGCATAAGCTAATGTGACCTTAGATAAATTTGGACCTAAAATTTGACTGTTAGAATAAGCGAATGGTCTAAAATATACATTAGAATTAGGTTTGTTGCGTTTAAGAAGCTCAATATTTATCTCAATTAATTGCTCATGAGAATAATTGAAGTCGCAGCCTAATACTTTAATTGAGGATTGAAATCGCGAATAGTGATCATTGATTCTAAATAAACAAAACTTATCTTCATCTTTATTGTAATAAGCTCTAATTCCTCCAAATACCCCAAGGCCATATTGGATTGCTGTAGTATTAATTGGTAAATGAGCTTCACTTATATCTGTAAATTTATTATCAAAAAACACCTGTTTAAAACTTGCTGTCATAGAAAATCCTTTAAATAAATTATGTAGTACAAGCACCCAAAGATGCGCTATTTACTAATTTTACATATTTAGCTAGTACGCCTTTTTGATATTTGAGTGTTGGTTGTTGCCAACTTTTAAAACGTTCCTCAATCTCATTTTTAGTTAAGTCTACATCTAATGAAGATTCATTAATATCAATGGTTATTATATCACCATCTTTTATAATGGCTAATACTCCACCGCTATATGCTTCTGGAGAAATATGTCCAACCATTATTCCATGGGTTCCGCCAGAAAATCTTCCATCTGTTATTAATGCTACATCTTTACCAAGTCCCGCCCCCATAAGTGCAGCAGAAGGGGAGAGCATTTCACGCATCCCTGGTCCGCCTTTGGGGCCTTCATAGCGAATTATAATAACATCACCTTTTTTAATTTTACCTTCTAAAATTGCATTTAGGGCATGTTCTTCATAATCAAATACTCGAGCAGGACCTTTATGCATTAGATTTTCTTTTCCAGAGAGTTTAAGAACTGCGCCATCTGGTGCAAGATTACCACGCAAAATCAAGATATGCTTATTTGCAGGAGCAAATGGTTTATCCACTGGATAAATTACATCTTGAGATGTTGGTAAATCAGGAATGTTTTGAAGATTTTCCGCAACTGTTTTACCAGTTACCGTTAGGCAGTCTCCATGAATTAAACCATGTTGATATAGATGTTTCATGACAATTGGAACTCCACCAATTTTAGCCAAATCAGCCATAACATATTTTCCAAATGGCTTAAAATCACCAAGTAACGGAGTTTTTTTACCAATATGAGTAAAATCATCAATTGATAATTGGATTTTTGCTTCATGAGCTAATGAAAGCAGGTGTAATACAGCATTTGTTGAACCACCTAAAGCCATTACAACTGTGATTGCATTTTCAAAAGCTTTGCGTGTCATTATATCTCGTGCTTTAATACCATTTTTCATAAGGTTAAATAAAGCTTTTACTGAATTAATACAATCATCAATTTTTTGTGCTGAAATTTTATTAAATTCGTCTACTGCCGGTGTTGCTGCACTGCCTGGGATACTCATCCCTAAAGCTTCGATGGCTGATGCCATTGTGTTTGCAGTATACATTCCACCGCATGAACCACTTCCGGGACATGAATGACATTCAACTTTATGTAATTCTTCTTTAGTCATCTTTCCTGCGCTATAGTTACCAATTGCTTCAAATGTGCTAACAATAGTTAAATCTTGACCATTTAATTTTCCAGGTAAAATGCTACCACCATATAGAGTAAGTCCAATTGAATTATTACGTGCTAATGGAATTAATGCAGCTGGAATAGTTTTATCACATCCAGATAAAGTTAAAATTCCATCTGCATTGTAACCTTCATGCATCATTTCAATACAATCAGCAATTAATTCACGTGAAACTAAAGAATAACGCATTCCTTCAGTTCCCATGGTTTCACCGTCAGAAATGACAGGGGTCCCAAATAAAATACCTTTACCTTGGTGTTTTTCAATACTTTCATTTACAATATTTCCCAAATCTTGGATATGTGCGTTACATGGGGTAATATTGGTATATGGACATGCAATAGTAATTAATGGTTTATTAAAATCTTCATCTTTAAAACCAACAGCACGCATCATCGCTCGTGCTGGAGCGCGTTTAATCCAATCCGGACTACCTGGAGAACTTGTTAATAGGTTACTTCGATCTTTAAGTTTGTGTGTCACAATTATATGCCTTATTAAAAACTTTAGAGAATATAGTTATGTGATAACTCTTCGTTATCCAAAATTTTAAAATGAATTCCAGAATTTTCTAAACGTTCAACTAGTGGTTCAAAATCATTCTTGTCATAAAATTCGATCCCAACTAAAGCTGCACCACTTTCACGGTTGGTTTTTTTAATATATTCAAACCGAACAATATCATCACGTGGACCAAGCGCTTCAGATACAAAAGTGCGTAATTGACCAGGTTTTTGGCTAAATTCAACAATGAAATAACGTTTTTTACCATTGTAGATTAAACTACGTTCTAAAATTTCAGGGTAACGTAAGATATCATTATTACCCCCACTTACGATACATACAACGGTTTTACCTTTGATTCTATCTCCAATGAAATCTAGTCCCGCAATAGATAATGCTCCAGCTGGTTCAACGATAATTCCATCATTTTGATAAAGATCAATCATAGTTGTACAAATTTTGCCTTCAGGTACAATTTCAATTTGAGAAATATTATTGCGGCAGATTGAGAAAGTATAGCTGCCAACTTGTTTTACCGCTGCTCCATCTACAAATGTTTCAATAGTGTCTAAAATAGTTGGTGATCCATGCTGAAAAGAGTTATGCATGCCTGGAGCACCTTTAGGCTCAACACCAATAATGTTAATATTGGTGTTTGACTGTTTTAAAAAAGCTGATACCCCTGATGCTAAACCACCTCCACCGATTGGGACAATTACATGGTCAAACTTACCACCAAGCTGATGATATATTTCTTTTGCAACTGTTGCTTGACCACAAATTACTTCATAATCTTCAAATGGATGGACATAAGATGAATTATGGGTATTGCAATATTCAAAAGCAATATTACTTGCATCATCATAAGTGTTTCCTGATGTAACTACCTCAATTAGATCACCTCCATAATATTTTACCCGATCAATTTTTTGATAAGGTGTAGTAAGTGGCATAAAGATTTTACCCTTAATTCCTAGACTTGCACAACTAAATGCCACCCCTTGAGCATGATTCCCCGCACTAGCACAAACGATTCCACGTTCTTGCTGTTCTTTAGTTAAAGATGATATTTTATTGTATGCCCCTCGAACTTTAAACGAACGACAACGCTGTAAATCTTCACGTTTAAGATAAACCTTTGCCCCATAGATCTTAGATAAACGTTCAGATAACTGAAGGGGTGATTCAATTACAATGTCTTTAAGTCGATTAGACGCTAATTCAACATCTTGAAGAGTAATACTCATAGTGGCACCTTATCAATGATCTTAATGTCAACTAATTCAATAATTTTAGATAATTGTTTTTGGAGTAGTTCAACCTTTTCATCTTCACTATGAATAACAATATTCCAATAAGATATTTTATCTGTATGTTTTGAAATATTGATGTGCTCAATATTTACCCGATAGCGTGAAAACATTCCAGCAACACGTTGTAACACACAAAGAGTATTTTGTGTAATTAGTGATATTACGTACATATTCATTTTATATCCTAACTTAAACGAATTTCACCAACCCCACATCCGGCAGGAACCATTGGAAATACATTTTCTTCTTTTTCAACATCTACTTCAAGGAGAAATGCTGTTGGTGAATTTAACATTTGGTCAATTGCACTACTTAAATCTTCATGTTTAGAAACGCGAACCCCTGGAATTGAATAAGCTTCCGCAATTTTTACAAAATCTGGATTTAGAAGTTCAGTAAATGAATAACGTTTATCAAAAAATAATTCTTGCCATTGGCGAACCATGCCCAAATATCCATTATTTAAAATTAATATTTTTACAGCGATATCATCTTGCACTAAAACTGCTAATTCCTGAATATTCATTTGAAAACCACCATCACCAACTACTGCAATTACATTTTGGGTAGGGCGAGCAGTTTTAACTCCAATTGCAGAAGGTAGAGCAAATCCCATTGTGCCAAGCCCGCCAGAGGTGATATGAGTTTTTGCTTTATTAAAACTATAGTAACGTGCAGCAATCATTTGATGTTGGCCTACATCACTTACAATAATACTATTACCATCATCAGTTTTTTGGGATAACATATGGATAACCTCAGCCATTTTTATTTGACTATTTGGCTTCGGTGTAATTGCATGATCAACAATTTGTTCTTTTTCAAGATTATGTAAATCTGCAAATTGTTTGATCCATTCACTATGATTATTTGGTGAAACAATGTGGACTAATTCGCCTAATACTTCTTTAGCATCTCCCTCAATAGCTACATGTGCAAATACGTTTTTGCCAAGTTCTGCTTTGTCAATATCAATATGAATTATTTTGGCATTTTTAGCGTATGTGGCTAAATTACCTGTTACTCGATCATCAAAACGCATTCCAATTGCAATAATAAGATCTGCTTCATTGGTTAATAAATTTGAACCGTAATTACCATGCATACCAAGCATTCCTGCATATAATGGATGATTGGTATTAATGGTAGATAGCCCATGTAGTGTGCAGGCAACCGGAATGCCTGTTTTATTTGCAAATTCAAGCAATTCTTGTTCGGCTTCAGAAATAGCGATGCCATGCCCAGCAAGAATATAAGGGCGTTTAGCTTGGTTGATTAAATGAGCGGCTTGTGATATTTGTGCTTCAGAAATTTTCGGGTAATGATATTGGTGTATGTTAATATCAGCAAGGTTGAATTCTAATTTATTAAATTGGGCATCTTTAGTTATATCAATTAGCACAGGTCCTGGACGACCATATCTGGCAATATGAAATGCTTTGGAAATTATATACGGAATTTCATTAGCATTACAAATTTGATAATTCCACTTAGTAATTGGAATAGTCATTCCAATTATATCGGCTTCTTGAAATGCATCTGTACCAATTAGTGAACTGTTGACTTGCCCAGTTATACAAACAATAGGCACAGAATCTAGCATTGCATCAGCAATTCCCGTCACTAAATTTGTTGCTCCAGGTCCAGAGGTTGCAACGCATACTCCAACTCGATTGGTTGCTCTAGCATATCCACCAGCAGCAATTACGGCACCTTGTTCATGACGAACCAAAATATGCCTAAGATCTTTTTCGTGAAACATGGCATCATAGGTTGGCATTATAGTGCCACCAGGGTAGCCAAAAATGTCAGTAACCCCAAGATGAATTAAGGATTTGATTATTGCTTCAGCGCCAGTTATTTGCATATTTGTCTACCCTATAAAAAAACCCGCACTCTAGGTGCGGGTTTTTAGTAACTCTATTAGTCAATAACTAATCCCCGCATTTGTTGCTAAAATGCTGATTAATAACACTAATAAAATAGGGCTAGTAATAGTAGCTGGCAATAAATTTTGGGAAACTTTTATCATAATAAAAACTTTAAATAAAATCAACTATTTTTATAATTATAATCGGATATTAGCATAATGAATATAAAATTGTCAAATAATTTTGTAATCGCATCAAAGCTTGCCTAATTAAGAATAATCATGATATAGTCTATTTATTGAATACAATTAATGGAAATAGAAAATATCTATAATACATGGCTTTGAGTTTTTTAAAATCTGGCTTTATTAATAATGTTACAATCTGACAAAATTGTATTAGACAAAGAATATATGATCTAAAAGTTTATATTGTTCAAATTGATTTATAATTAAGGAAATGTTTATGTATCTATTAGGAATTGATGTTGGTAGTTCATCAGTTAAAGTGTCTCTTATTGATGCCTTAACTCACAATGTTATAGATGAAGTTTTTTCACCAGAAAAAGAAATGGTAATTGATTCCCCAGAAAGTGGTTTTGCGGAACAAGATCCAATGCTTTGGTGGAATCATTTCAAATTAGCTTATGCTAAAATAATCAAAACCAATAATCTGGATAGCCAAAAAATCTATTCAATTGGAATTTCCTACCAAATGCATGGATTAGTAGTAGTCGATAAAAATGGTCAATTACTTAGAAAATCAATCATTTGGTGTGACAGTAGGGCAGTTAGTATTGGAGATCAAGCATACAATGCAAACTTAGATTATTGTCATAATAATTTATTTAATTCACCGGCGAATCTTACATTATCTAAACTAGTTTGGGTTAAAAATAATCAACCAGAAATTTATAATCAAATTTATAAATTTATGCTACCAGGTGACTTTCTTGCATTCAAATTAAGTGGTCAAATAACCACCACTCCTTGTGGGTTAACAGAATGTATTTTATGGGATTATAAAGAAAATAGCTTAGCTACTAAAATTTTAGATTATTGGGGCATTGATAAGAGTAAAGTTCCAGATATTATTCCTAATTTTACAGATCAATTAAAAATATCGAATAAAATTGCGGATGAACTTAATCTATCAAAAGACATTTATATCAGTTATAGAGCAGGGGATCAACCGAATAATGCTTTTGGTTTGAAAGTTCTAAATAGTGGAGAAGTTGCAGCTAATGCAGGAACATCTGGAGTAATTTATGCTCTTACCAATGATGCACAAAATTTTGATAACCGTGCGAATCAAATTTTACATATTAATGATCATTATCAGGATTATGGCCGTAAAATCGGAATATTAATGTGTATGAATGGAGTTGGAATTTTAAATTCTTGGTTAAAACATAATATACTAGACAATCAGTTAGATTATAGTGAAATGAATGAATCAGCTCAACTAATTAATCCAGGTAGTGATGGTTTGCTTGTTATTCCATATGGTAATGGTGCAGAACGAACTTTATATAACAAAAATCCGTATGCACATATTTTAAATATTGATTTTAATCGACATAAAAGAGCCCATTTAATTAGGGCAACTTTAGAAGGTATTGCGTATTCCTTAAATTATGCTATTGATATCGTAAGAGATTTGGGGTTGGAAATAAATACAATTAAAGCTGGTTATACTAATATGTTTTTAAGTCCAATTTTTAGAAATACCTTAGCCAAACTTGCAAAGGTAAATATTGAATTATATAATACGAATGGATCTCTTGCTGCAGGATTAGCCTCAGGAGTGGGTGCAAAAATTTATGCAACTATGGATGAGGCGTTAAAAAATATTCAATTAATCCAATGTATTACCCCTGACTTAGTAAAAGATCATGATGATTTACTTGAAAAGAGTTATAATAATTGGAGAAGTGCCTTAACTAAATTTTTATAAATAA
>CALFYC010000148.1 GCA_937952895.1 uncultured Neisseriaceae bacterium | reverse complement strand
CAGCCTGAGCCATCACCATCAACTTGGTAAAGTCTTTCACCCGCATAAATACCACTGTGCCACGTGCGGCGCGGTCTAAATACTATATTATCTCCAATTTCTCTTTCCATTGTAGCAGGAATAAATATTTCATCTTTAAAATTTGTCATTTCACATTCCTAATGTTTCAACAGATCATATATCAATTATATGACCAAAATAATAACGAAAGCTAAAATCAGTATTAAAGAAAACTTCACGCTTTCCATTAAAAGTTAAAAAGTATATTAGCATTTATTTTAACCTCAACAATCCACCTTGTTCAACAGGACGCCCAAAGCTAGCACGTTCTGCTGCTTTACGCCCATGCTGAGCAGCATTATAATCTTGATAGCTACCACGATTACGCGGCATACGCAAAGCCAAACCCATTTCTTTCATTTTGTTATCAATCAATTCATTCTTGATAACAATAAGAGCATTTGAATTTGATCGGACTTCTACCTTTATCATCGCTCGAATACGTTCAATGATACGATTGCAACATCCTGCAACAAAACCATTAATAACATATCGCTTTTCTGAAGGATGAAGGCGAGTATATCCATTAGCCCAAATATAATTTTTAAGTTCTTTCTGAACAAAAGATGTAAGAGTTTCCAACAGCCAAGTCGCAAAATCTACATCACCTTTCATTCCACAGTAATTTACAGTTTTCTTATTATCTGAAGTCCATGATTTAGTATTAGTAAATTCAGAAATTGCTACAGCCATCCACAATTTAATATTGTGTGGGTCACGCATTTCCTTAGTCTTATTGACTTCAGCCTTTTCAGTTTTAATTTCATTTAGATCAGCTTCAGTTACTTCATAAGCATCCATCATAGCTCTAGCCATTTCTAGCGCAGCCATAGCTTCAGCTTCAGTAGCTCCGTTATCAACAGTCTTTGATAGGATTGATCTAATTCTATGTAAAATTTTTTCTCTTTTCATTAGCGTGCTCTATTGTTTGCTTGTTCTAAAGGAGTAGACCACTTACAATTTGCTTTCTCATAATTTCCATTATTATCTATTCTGTCAATAGTCATTCCTTCAGGGCGTTCCCCCATGTCTCTTAGAAAATTCTCAAACATTAACCATTCATCACAAATTTTAATTCCTCTCCCGCCGTAATTTTCATAACCGTGAGAATTAGGATTTAAACAGTGTTGTTTTATTCTACGCCAACTATTATAAGTTTTAGTATCTTTGTAACCATGAATAAAACTTTGTTTACCCATTAAACAACCACAAGATTTAGTATGACCACTATTTAAATTATCAGATTGAACAATAGCACTATTTCCACAATCACAAGCGCATAACCATAATAGTTTACCAGATTTTGAACGTCCAGCTAATTCTATTACAGTTAATATATTGTATTTCAAACCAACTTTAGACATTTTAATTCTCTACCGTCTTAGCAAGCAATGCTCGGATTTTGTTTAGTGTTTTTTCGTTAGTCATTTTATATCTCACCGTATAATGTGGGTAATTTTTACCACAGCTTATAAGAAGTTGAAGTCTTAATCATCTGGCCATGAACAGTATTCCAACGCAATTTCCATACTGGAATATCATTCGAGTAAATACCCTGCAATGCATCGCGAAACAACCAAGCGTAAGAATACTTAGAACCATACTGAGCCTTATTGTGCTTTGCAATCGCATGAGCCAAACGCATAATCTCGCGATTGTCATTTTTGCCGGTAGTTTGGTCAATAATCTTATTGCGGTTAAACATTTGCTTCACTCCGTTGCTGATGATTGCAATATATACGTTTCAATTCTGGCGTCAAGCGTTATTTTAAAAATTAAACCTTACACTTGCGTACAAACTTATGAGCTTCATCATACATACCACGCTTCAAAAGCTTGCGATACTTGGCTTTATCAGCCTTTGAAAACGCATTAATCTTTTTGAACATTCTCATTTCAATCTCCTGTTTCCTTTCGTTTCAATACCCACATAATAGCCTATTCTAATCCTGTGTCAACGCCTTTTAATCGTATTCTTGAAAATAATTTTTAAAACCTAATCACAAATATTATTGATTGAAATATTCTTTCGTTTCAATTGAATATATTTCAACTAATAGATTGAAATATTTTGATTTTTCAATGAGCAAACTTTAATTATTTATTGAAATACGTCAATTGTTCTAGGTTTAATGTGGCTGAAATGTGGCGCTGAGAGGTATTATGGTGTAGGATTTTCCAAATACTAAGGGAAAACTAACGCTTAAGTCCTTGAAATCATTGGATTACTAAAATACTAACGAAAACTAAGGGGGGGCACCTATACTCTCTCACTACCTATTTCAATCTATTTCAATTCTCGTTTAGGTGATTGGTGAATACCTCTTTCAATTATATTGCAATACTCCTATAGTAATTATTCTCTCTCTTACTAGTATTATTAGTAATATTAGTAAGTAAGTAAAAACAAAGACTTAGGAGAAGCCTAAACGCTAGTTCTGACTAAAATCAATACAAAAATTTATGTTGACAATACAATTTCTGACAGCCATATTAAAAAATTCCATGAAAAAAGTAAGGAAAGCTCCCCCATGACTACAAATTTTCCATTTTTTGAAAGCAGCGAACGTGCAAAAACCATTGATAACGATGGAGCTAAAGCGCAAATAGGGAAAGAAAAATACCCGTGGCGCTCATTGCCTGAAGGCAAATCTTTTATTATCGATACAAATATAGTGATAGTGAAGCTACAAACAATGCAAAGTGCTGCAAGTCGCTGGTCAAAGAAACTCAATAGAAGGTTTAGAGTAGTTATGCATAATAATGTAATTGAAGTTGCGAGACTGCCTGATAGTGTGGGTAAGAGTGAACCTGCTAATAAAGTTAGTTTCTTTGAAGGTGATAAATGAATAAGAAAGCATTATTGTGCAATGCAAAACGAATAATTTTTAAAAATATTTAAAATAGGTGTTGACTAAAGGAATAGTCGTGCTATGTTGTGTTTATCAGCAAACGGCAATCTCGCCGCTAACAGGAGGCTCTAATGTTCGCAGTTGTAGCAAATGACGGTAAAGCTTTTTACACTGGTCGCGCTGGTGATGGTTGGCTTGGCGATAAAGCTGAAGCTTTCACTTATTCGCGTGAGGGTGCTGAGCGTAAAGCTGCGATGTTTAACGAGAATAGCCGCCTTCATGGCTATACATTTAAAGTGGAGCAAATCTAATGCAATTTGAATGGACTAATCAGGACGGCTATTATCGCGCTGAAGTTGGCAATATAACGCTTGTGGCGTCTCCTGATAAGATGAATTACGGCAAGCCTAAGCGCGGTACTAAATGGCACGCGCAATGCTCTATTTGGGATGAAAAAACTCGCACTATGTCGCGTTACGGTAAAGACCTTTATTATAACTTGTTCGATAGCTATAATAAAAATAAAGAATGAAAAGAGGATATTTAGATCAAATATATAAATAGGCAAAACTATATAGCCGTAAAAATTGAAAATACTTTATGTACTTCTTCTTCAACAAGCAATAATTCGACTCTTGCAGCCTATGTTGACCTTGTTACTGAAGAAGTTAAAGAACGTACAGGACTTGATCCAAAAGAAGTTCAAAT
>CALFYC010000147.1 GCA_937952895.1 uncultured Neisseriaceae bacterium | reverse complement strand
GTTGGAGATTCTTTGCCAATAACTAGTGGTGTAGTTGTTATAGCTTTTTTTAGTATTATTAATATGTTTGTTGGTTTGCCTTTTAAAATCTATGCAACATTTGGGATTGAGCAAAAATTTGGCTTTAATAATACAACAATTGGGCTATTTATTATGGATTTAATTAAAGGTTTGATTTTATCTGTAGTAATTGGGGTGCCGCTATTATATTTGGTATTATGGTTGATGCAGGTTATGGGTGAATATTGGTGGGTTTGGGTTTGGTTAGTGCTAGTTGGTTTTAGTTTATTAATTTTAATTATTTATCCAACTTTTATTGCACCACTATTTAATAAATTTGCTCCACTTGAAGATGGTGAATTAAAGTCAACTATTTATTCGTTATTAGAGAGATGTGGTTTTAAATCTAATGGTGTGTTTGTTATGGATGGGTCAAAACGCTCAAGTCATGGTAATGCATATTTTACTGGCATTGGTAAAGCTAAACGGATAGTGTTTTTTGATACTTTAATTAAGCAATTAACCCCTAGTGAAATTGAAGCTGTATTAGCTCATGAACTTGGTCATTTTAAGAAAAAACATATTCTAAAACAAATTATTCTATCTTTTGTGATTAATTTAGTTGTATTATTTATTTTGAGTTTATTAATTCATCAAGAATCATTTTATAATAGTTTAGGAGTAACTTCAGTTACTAACTATAATGGATTACTTTTATTTACCTTATTAGTTGGGCTATTATCATTCCCATTTGCACCAATTGCAAGTTTCTTCTCACGTAAAAATGAATTTGAAGCTGATGGTTTTGCTAAAGAATATAGTAATAAAAATGATTTAATCACAGGATTAGTTAAATTATATAAAGATAATGCATCAACTTTGACGCCAGATCATCTTTATGTGAAATTTTATTATTCTCATCCACCTGCTAGTGTGCGAATAAAAGCTTTAGAACAATTAACATGATTAAACAAGGCTTGATCGTCAGTAGTTATGGTAGGCAATTCATAGTTAGAATTGATAGCAAAGATTATCAAGCTGTTACTAAAAGTAAGAAAACGGATTATGTAGTTGGTGATCTTGTTAATGCTAACTACATTAATGAAGAACAAGTACAGATTTTAGATTGTACCTCGCGCTCAAGTTTAATCTATCGCTCAGATCATAATCGCACCAAAATTATTGCAAGTAATGTTAATCAGATATTAATTGTAATTGCTATAAAACCTACTTTTAATCCCCAATTCCTCAACCGTTGTTTAGTTTGTGCTGAAGCTGAAAAAATCACACCTATAATTATTATTAATAAAAGTGATCTTTTAGAATCAAAAAATTTTATAACCAAAATTACTAGTTTATACCAATTAAAGCTTGGCTATAATGTTATAACTCTTGAAGCTCAAAAAGATTGTGAAAAATTATTACCGTTGTTAGAACAAAAAAACTCTTTATTAATTGGTCAATCAGGAGTTGGAAAATCAACAATTATTAACCAAATAGTTCCACGTGCTAATGCTCGAATAGGTGAGATTACCAAAGCACAAACTAGCGGTAGCCATACAACAACCAATGCAACTTATTACCAAATTAATAAAAGTTCGAGTATTATCGATAGTCCAGGAATGCAAGAGTTTGGTCTAAATCATTTAAATGTAACTGATGTAATCGAATATTTTCCTGAATTTAGAAATTATAATGGGACATGCAAATTTAGAAACTGTTCACATAACAGCGAGCCTGGGTGTAACATTAAAGAAGGCTTTGACAGCGGTAAATTTGATAATAATCGCGTCGATTTATTTAAATTATTAATTCAAGAATTAACTATGAAGCGTAGTTATTAAGGCGTGTTAATGCCATAAGGCTAATTTTACTTCACTATTACTCTTATTGATACCTAATGAGTATGATAAAATCATAGCTAAAGTATCAATTTTATTCAGATAAGAAAAATATTTATTATGCGA
>CALFYC010000146.1 GCA_937952895.1 uncultured Neisseriaceae bacterium | reverse complement strand
TCATGACATTAATGAAATGTGTAGACTTTGTATTCAAGAACAAAAAGCAAAGCATGGCGGTATTACAATAGCTTGTAAAGGATTGGCATCAAAAAGCCAATACATCAAACCAGAAGATGAACATAACTTCACAGAAGAAGATATGGACTTAATGGAACAAGCAGCTAATCCATACCATTGGGCTGAGAAAAATATTGATGTTGAAAAGATAGATGATCCCAAAAGACTATTCATACCAAGATGGTATCAAGCTCAAATATCACAGTGTACAAGTTCTAGAAAGGTTATTAGATGTGGTAGACGTGCTGGTAAGTCTTATAGTCTTGCACTAAACATATTGCATAAAGTACTAACCAATAAAAACTATTGGGTTCTTATTGTTACTCCATACGAAGTACAATCTGAAGAAATTATTAACTTGATATTACAGTTCTTATTTAATATCAATCCAGAGTTTGGTACTTATGATGACTTAGTAGATAGTTATAAACAGTCTCCTAACAGAACAATTAACTTTGCCAATGGTTCAAGAATTAAGGCGTTTACCACTGGTTCAGCTGGAGCTGCATCAATCAGGGGACAAAGAGCTGACTTAATAGTTATTGACGAAATCGACTATATAACAGCAAAAGACTTTAACTCAATTATCGCTATTTTGGCTGATAAACCACATACAGAGTTATGGACAGCATCAACACCTGATGGTGAAAAACAATTATATAAGCTATCTAAGAACAAACGATACAAAGAGTTCCACTTTCCCTCATTTGTATTACCTCACTATAATGATGAACTTGATTCTGAATTTAGAGAAGCTACAGATGAAACTGGTTTTGTACAAGAGATTATTGCTGAGTTTGGTACTTCTAAACATGGTGTATTCCAAAAATACTATGTAGATGCTTGTACTTCGTTACAATACAATGTAACAGCGGATATGATTCTTTCACAAAGAAATGAATGGTTAGTTACTATGGGATGTGACTGGAACCACGATAAGATTGGTACTCGTATAGTTGTATTAGCTTTTAATAAGAGGGATAGAGTATTTGTTATTGCAGAGAAAGCTACTGTGTCAAAAGAAGGCTGGACACAAACAACAGCAATGCAAAAGATTATAGACCTTAACAGGAAGTGGAATTTTGAACATCTATACGTTGACAGAGGATATGGTTCAACACAGATTGAAATTTTGACCAAGTATGGTTTTGACAACTTTGGTATATTACCAGTTGGACATCCAGACTTAAAACTATCAGAACTACGTGGTATTGATTTTAACTCTAATGTTGAGATACCAGATCCATATACTGGAAACCCAATTAAGAAGCACATGAAGCCATTCATGGTAAACAACTTAAACAAAATCATTGAAAAGAAAATGATTAAGTTTGACATTAAAATTGATGCTAAACTAATTGAGCAACTAAAAGGATACGAAGAAAAACGTGGAGTAACTGGTAGACCAACATACAAAGCCTCATCTGAGACTGTTGGAGACCATGACCTTGATGCACTAATGCTTGCAGCATTGGCGTTCAATCTTGAATACTCTGATTTATTAAATCAAGGAACATTACAGATTGTGACGATACAAAGGCCAGACCATACTGTTCCACTAGAGTCATTCACAGACATTGCATCTGGACGAGTAAAAAGTCTAAGGCCAAAATCAAGAGATATCTTGTTTAATAGGCTACAAGGCATATATAATACAGAGTCCAAAACAGACGATAGTCTATCAAGAAAGACTGGCATGAGAGCAAGATTAAAACAAGGTATATACAGAAGAGCTAGATTTTAAATGATTAGATATGCAAATCAACCAATAGATGATATTACAAACACAACTAGCCTGTCACAACAGGTTGGCTTGTGTTATTACGACCCAATAGATGAAACTTTAAAAGAGTTTAATACTATTCCATCTCACTTAATGTCCGTTAACCCATACGAGACAGTATTGAGAAAATATTACTTAGTTGCACAAGCCAATGTTAGTGCAGTATCAATTAGATTGACAGACTCTAGTAATTTAAATATATATTCAGCTAAGGTTATTATTAGTGACTTAGAACCAACAATAGATTTATTTGATACTCTTGGAAGTTTTAACAACTATGTTATTAGCAATCCAACTGCATATACATTAATACCAGTATGGATATTATTGAATTCAACAAGTCCACTTTCAACAATTGGTTCTTTACAGATTGTGATTGAGTATGAGTAATATAGACGTATCTGAGCTAGTGTCATTTCAAAAACAGATATATGAAAAAGTAAAACATACAACAGTGTTTTATAAGAAGGAAGAGAATCAAGACTTGTATGAAGCTATAATTAAAATATTTGGTGACGATGCACCAGATGGTCAGATAACACTAGACATGATGATTACATGTCTAGAGGTTGTTAAAAAAGCAGCAGCAAATAAAGCAGATTCAATTTTAGCTAGATTTTAATTATGCCTATACCATTTAGTAGTGGAACTAATGCTCAAGGTGCAGAGCAAAAAAGAGCTGACCTTTATATGCGTCAGTATAAATACATGGCTGAAGACTTTGTGTCTACAAAAGACTTTATTGCTTTTGAAGCAAAGCTATACGCTTGGATGCAATCCATTGAAACTAGATTACAGAAGTTGTTTACCATTGTGTCAAATCATACTCATCCTTTGATTCCACATAGACATGACATACAGCCTCACTTCCATACAACGACTGCTCCAGGAAGTCCAACAAGTCCTAATATGCCTCTTGGTATTATACCAAATGGTTTGTATAGCGAATTAAGTAAACCATATATTGTACCTAAGTCTGGACAAGCATCACAAATGTTATGGAGATATGGTGTTGTGCCAAAGTACGTTGATACTACTGGACGTATACCAAACATAGCTGGCAACAATGTTACTCTATCAACTAAGATTGGAGTTGGAGAAGATCCAACACCTCATTTAAGAAGAGCGTCAATTATACCAATATTACTAAAACCTAATGTTCCAGAATATGTGCAAACACTAATATGACAATAACATCAGATACAAATATTACAGAAGAGCTGTTATATGCAGCTCAAAAAATAGTTTCATTCTATGGAGACTCACTTCAATCCGAGATGTGCTTAGTACAAGTACCAATCTCTGCATTGCTTGAAGCTCAAGAATATATTGATAGAGCATCTGTATATAATGATGCGGATAAGATCAATGGTAAATCAATTGACCAACTACACAAAGATTTAAGTGACTTTAGCGAAACACCATTAGCAGCATCCATAAGAAGAAGAGCAAATAGTAATTGTTTTAATTGTAAATTAGAGTTCCCAAAGATTAGCGGTAAATTATTCAAAGACGATTTGATAGGTAACATAACTTCATTCTTAAGTAATGGTAATAATCTATTGTTGCATTCATCATTTGGCATAGAAAAAACTTTACCAAACTTAGTATTACTACTTTCATTCCTATGCATACCAGACTTGTCTAAGCTATTGGCTCTTTTGTCAGCAAGACTTATGGCGTTAATATCTGGTATTAATCTTGGTAATTTTAATTTAGCTGGATTCATCATGGCTATTGTTGGCAAGATACTAAGCAAACTATTTGGTTTCTTAAATGCAATGATTGAAGTTGGTATGTCTCCTATACTATGTATCTTTGAGGCATTGAAAACATTTACAGATTTAGTGCCAAAGGCAACTAATAACGTAATTGATTTTATTGGTCAACCAGCAAATACTGGAGCTACTATTGCCAATGTTCTAGGCGCAGAAAAAGTAAGTAAGACTCTATCTCATTGGGATGATACAACATCTAGTTTTAAAACAATGATGAATGATGTAGGAACAACTTTGCCAAAAACTAATCCAATAGATAGCATATCAATAGATGAACAGTTTAAAAGAGTTGAGTCAATTGTGCAGGAGTCTATTAATGGATTATCTGAACAAGTTCAAAACATGCTTGGTTTAAAAACATACTTTGAGTGTGAGGCAAAAAGAAATGGAACATCATTCTCAGCACAAATAGAAGGTGTACAAAATCTTATAGGTTTAATAAACCTTATTAAGCAAATCATTAAACGTAAGTCTGAAAAGATTGCATATGCGCAATTTACTGGTAGTCAAACTCCAGTAGACGATTTTACAATTAGCGATATTGCATCAGTAATGTCCAATGCCATAGACAAAGAAGTTTTAATAGCAACAGCTAATAACAATGATGTTGGTATTGTAATAGGTCAAAGTAAGATACCCAATGTAGATAATATGGATGTCTTTAAATGTAATATGATAGACTTCCTTGACAATAGTGATTACAATCAAATAATTAGTGAAGCTGCACATACATCGACAACGTATGGAGATGGACTAGAGCCAACAATCCCAAAAATAGGAATTGAAGATGTGTTTATTAATGGAGACTATACCTTTGTACAGGTCAACGGAAACGATATAGATAATGCAGCAGATAAGATAAAAGCAATTATAGATTATCTTGGCGTTATAACAGTTCCAAAACAAAATCAACAAGTGCCAATTATTAACACTGGCAAGATAAATATCACAAACACATCAATTAATATTAAGGATATAGACGTTAATGCTATATCAACAAAATTGCATCAGTTGAGTTAACACATGAACGATATAGTAGTATCAACAAATTATTCATCTAAGATGAATCAAAGTATTAATATCATGGATAAGATTACGACATTCAAAGTTCGTAATCCTATGCTTTCTTACTTTGCACCAACAAATGGAATAGATGGTTCTTATAGACCACACGTATATGACCTATATGAATATGGCCGCATCATGGATGTTGAATCATTTGTATGTAGAGCATTCCTCAAGAAACGTACTCTTATGTTCAAAGAGGGATATGATGTATTGTCAAACAATGACTCTAACACAGCATACATTAAGAAAAGATTAGCAGAGATTGCATATGTAAGTGGACAAACATTTGACGCTCTTATAAGAGAAACATCTCACAACTTAGTTGTATTCCATAATGCATATATTGTTAAGGTGCGTAAACTTAACTCATCTTCTGGCGTTGTTAGAACAGTTAACAAAACGTCTGTGCAACCAGTTGCAGCTTATTTTAATCTTCCACCAGAAAGCGTAGAAGTAAGAGTTGACTCATCTGGTACACCTGTTATGTATAGACAAAAAATACAAACTGGTAAATATGTAGAGTATCCAGCAAGTGCAATCTTGCACTTACATTATAATAAGCGAACAGGATTCGTAATGGGAACTCCACCACTAGAACCTGTTAAAGATGACATCTTGGCTTTAAGACGTATCGAAGAATCAATCGAAACTTTAATCTATAAATCATTGTTCCCCATTATTCACGTTAAGGTCGGTAATGAAAAACAACCAGCTAAGAAATTTATGGATGGTACTTCTGAAGTAGAAATAGCTACATCATATCTAGATAAGATGGAAGACGATGGTGGTATTGTTACATCTGAGCGTGTAGAAATTAAAGCTATTGGAGCTGAGTCATTAGCACTAAGAGTTGAATCATACTTAAATCACTTCAAAGAGAGAGTGTTCATTGGTCTAGGTATGTCAGGTATTGACTTTGGTGTTGGCGATTCAACGGGTAGAGCAACTGGTGAAGTATTATCTGAATCTTTAAAAGAGTCAGTTATCGACTATCAATATACATTAGAAGAATTCATTACAGAGAGAATCTTTAATGAGTTGTTATGCGAGTCTGGTAGATACCAATATGAGTATATGATTAATGACGATAACAAAGTCTACTTCCAGTTTAATGACTTAGATGTACCTGGCCTAATCAAGAAAGAGTCTCATCAATTAAACAAAATGACTCAAGGCGCTCAAAGTATTAACGAAGCAAGAAAATCAATGGGTCATAAACCTAAGTCTCCAGAAGAACTTAAACAAATGGCTAAAGAGTTGCAGTACGATCCAAATGCTGAGCAAGCAGATAAGACTACTAGACATGGTATTAACACATCTGCTAAAACTGCTGAGAATGCACAAAAGGTTTCTGCAGAAACAGCTAAGGCTGGACACAAAGCAGCTCAAACAGTAACTACAAAAGTTAGTAAGTCTAAATCTAAAACAGGTTCATCTAACTTAACTAAGTCAATTACTAAGCCAGCTAACCAACATAGCAACTCAATACAAAACATTATCAATATAATAGATGGTGACAATTCATTTAAATATGGTAGGATATACAATATTATTAACGATGAAATACAATCACTTGACGAATCTATTGACATCAATACATCAATCTGCGATAAATACATTGCAGATTGTATTACAACAATAGTAAAATATAGAAATTCATATAATGGCAATAATATAGTTGACTTTATATCAACTCAAATATTATCATTAACACATCAAATTTTCGGAGCAATTAATGGACAATAAGAGTTACTTTAAATTACGAATACTAGATTCAGATATTAAGCGCATACAGGACTCAGCAAGTGCAGGTAAAAAACCCACTTCAATTAGAGTTAAAATGTCTGCGACTCACTCTGGATTGGTAAACAAAAATTTATGGTTTTATTCACCCAAAGGTATGTCCGATGGTGTACAAAGTTTTGTACAGCCATTTAACAAACCAGTTACTACAAATCATGACCCTCTGTCTTCTCCAATAGGTAGAATCAAACAAGCTGATTATGTTTCGTATGGACTAAATAGATATCTTGAAACAGCTAACGTATCTGACAAAAATTATATTAAGAAGGTTAATGAATTTGTTAACTCTAAAGAATATAAAACGGTTGGATATAAAGGTCTAGGTGAGATACAATTAATAGCAGAGATTAATGACGCTGATGCAATTGAGAAATTGCTTGATAAGCGTTACTTAACTGTTTCTGTTGGCGGTGATAGTGCTGCTGGTTATTGTTCTATTTGTGGCAATAACAAAATGCAAAGTGACTGTGGACATTATAGAGGACAAGTTTATGATAAACAGACTTGCTTTTATATTGCAGACACGTTAAATTATAGACATGTTTCATATGTAAGTGAACCAGCGGACGAAAATGCTATTTCTGAACTTCTGGACAGCGATGAAAATACAACAATTGAAATCCTAGATTTCACAATAGGAAATAAGAGTAACGATATGAAGTTAACATTAGACCAATTAAAAGCTAAATACGGTACATATGCTGAGTTTACAGACTACATGCAATCTTTGAAAGTGGGCGCTTATGCATCTAAAGATAAGAATGATGCAGCTGCAGTAATTGGATTCGTATTTGCAGATGAAAAGCAGATTCCAATTTTTGATAAAGAACATTTGCTAATCGCCCATAAACTAATTCAAGATAGCCTTGAAGATTCAGATACTAAAACACAGATTCTTGACAACTTGGTTATCAAAGCTAAAGAGTCATTTGATGTAGATAGTATTGAAGACGCTTTTGCTGCATTAGCAAAAGATGCAGAACCAGATCCAGTCATTGAACCATTTGTATTAACAGATGCACATTTAGATGCTATTGCATTAAAAGTAGTTGACGGACTGAAAAAAAGTGTTAATCTAGATGAGTCTTATACAGCACAACGTATTAGAGCACTTGAGAAACACTCTACAGTATTAGAAGATTCATTCTCTAATCTAGAAAGTAAATATAAAAATAATGTAATGTTGCAAATCCTGTCATTAGAAGATAGAATTGCAGATAAGGATAGA
>CALFYC010000145.1 GCA_937952895.1 uncultured Neisseriaceae bacterium | reverse complement strand
ATAAAATATTAGATCTTGGTGCAGATGATTATGTTTTAAAACCTTTTGACTTATCTGAATTACTGGCAAGAGTTCGTGTTTTAATTAGACGACGTTGTGGCCGTGCGCAGACCAAAATTAAAATTGGTGAGGTTGCACTATCTGGAATTATACTGATTAATGGTGCTAAAAATAAAAATGGAATAAATAAAATTGCACTTATAATAGATGCAAAACCAGTTTTTGCCCCGAGTTGAATTCCTGCGGAACTTTCTATAAAAATAACACTTGGAGCGGTGCCTGCTAAACCACTAATTATGCCGCCTATTCCATCTGAAGCTAAAGCGCGCTTATAATAAAATTCTTTATCCTCTTTATTCTCAAATTCAATTTGTTCTAGCAGTCCAATAACTGATGATGTAGCATCAAAAAAGTTAACAATGAACAAAGATAAAATAGCTGGTATAACGCTTAATTTTAAAGAACTCCAAAAATCAACTTGGAGAAATAAGCTAAAATCAGGAAGTGATAAAATTTCCTTGGGTAATTTTGTATTGCCAAGTAAAGAACTTAATAATGTAACAATAATAATTGGTAAAATCATCGCATAAAATTTTTGGCGAATAAAAAGAAGAGTTGCTAATATAAATCCAAAAAAACAAAGACCAATTTCTTTATCTAATAAATTCATGCTAATTAAAGTGTTTGGATTACTAATTAAAATATTAGCATTTTTAAGACCAATAAAAATCAAAAAGAGACCAATACCAATAGATAAACTAATTTGAAGTTGCTTTGGAATTGCATCAATAATGATTTTACGTAATGGTGTAATTGATAAAATAAACATGATTAAACTAGACCAAAAAATCACACCTAAAACAGTTACAATAGGTAATTTATCATGTAAAACCAATGTATAACTTACAATTGCATTGATTCCAAGACCGGGTGCTAAAATAAAAGGAAGCTTAATTAAGAAACTAGCTAATATAGTCATTATAATAATTGCAATTAATGTGGCGGTAATACTTGGCGCTAATGGAAATGCATGCCCTCCTGAATGTAGTATCATTGGATTTAAAACTATAATATACGCACTAGCAAGAAAATTTATAATTCCACCACTAATTTCTCGTTGATAATTAATCGATTGCTGTCTGAAAGAAAATATTTTGTTTAGCATAATCAATCCAAATGAAAAATTTGTTTAATCTTTAAAAGGTTAACCATTTTAAAACTCCAAGACACATTATATATAAATAATTGATTATTGGTATAACAAATATTATCTAATTGGATACTGTATTTGTAAGTGATAATGCTGAACAATTACACACGAAAAAGACCTACTGATTTTACAAACATCAAGACTAAATCGAGTTGTAAGTAAATTTTTCAGTAGGCCCAACCACTTTAATGCGGTTATTATACTAAAAGTCAATTTGGCTGATTAACTTTTAGTTTTACAGGCTTTTGACAACTGTGGGTTTAGCATACTGGGATTGTATGCTAGGGGTTCAAAATCTATCGTTTTGTTAAAGTTATGAAGGAAACGATGCTCAAATTTTTACTACTAGATAAGATTAGATCATTTCCCTTATCCCTACATTTAATTTATTAATATTTACCTCTTTCTTTTAAGATAAAGGTTTAAATTCATTATTTAAAAATATTAAATTACAATATAGTAAAATTTTTAATAAAACTAATAATTAGATTATTAGCTGATAGGATTTATTAAATATTTTACAGTGCCTATATTATTATAAAAGCACTATAACGACAATAGAAAATCTTAAACTAAATTTTTAGGAAATTTATATTTATGATGGGTGGCAAATAGGATAGCCTTCAAAGGTATATTCGGTAAGGATAGTTTAAAGGGAAACGATTTATTAGTATGCTAAAATCAGCAGCTAAATAAAATACTAGTAACAGGAGCCAATGGTTATATTATACGCCCTGGATTAATTTATGGTCCAGGTAATAGAGACGGTATGATTGGAGCTTTATCTAAATTAACTAAATTACAAATATTACCGTTAATTAATACTAAATCAAAATTATATCTTTGCTATTACGCTAATTTATTAACTTTAATTTATAGTATAATTATGAATAATCTCAATTGTAGCGGAAAACCAATTGTTGCAGCTAATCAAACCCCATATACGGCTAAACAAATTCTAAAATTATTAGGAGATAAAATTTTATTATCAATACCTTGGCAGCCTTTATGGTTAATGCTAAAAATTTTAGAAACGTGTGGTTTAAAACTAAAAATTGGAAGTGATAATCTCATTAGTTTAGTAAATCAAGACCCCAACCCTGACTTTTCGATTATTAACTCTCTAAAAATGGAGTTTAAAGATTTTAATAACTGAGTAAGTAAAAGTCTAGTTTATAAAAAAACAAACATCAGAAGAGCATCATAGTATATTTTTTCTCAAAATATACTATGATGCTACTAAAATTTAGATATTTAAGGTTTTTAAGCTTTATTTTATATCTAAATATGGTACAATTCCGCGTTAAGAATATAATTTCGAATTCATTAATAACTAATTGATAAGGTTTTAAATATGAGGAATAAGCATAAATCCTATCTTACGGCTATAAGCTTTGCTGTTGTTTCAGCTTTATTGAGCGGCTGTGGTGATGCGGTTTTAAATCCAAAAGGAAAAATTGCAACAGATGAGCGTGACTTGATTTTTCTTGCAACTGGTTTAATGCTAATTGTGGTAATCCCAGTATTTATCATGACATTTCTTTTTGCTTGGAAATACCGAGCATCAAATGAAAAAGCTAAATATACACCAGATTGGGCACACAGTAATCGTATTGAAGCTTGGGTGTGGGCAATTCCATGTATTATTATTGTTATTTTAGCAACAGTTACTTGGAAGACTACCCATGATTTGGATCCATATAAACCCTTAGATGTTGATGCCAAACCACTTACTATTCAGGTAGTTGCACTTGACTGGAAATGGTTATTCATATATCCTGAGCAAAATATTGCAACAGTTAATTATGTGCAATTTCCAGAAAAAGTACCTATTGATTTTAAAATTACGGCTGATGCTCCGATGAATTCATTTTTCATCCCACAATTAGCTGGTCAAATTTATGCAATGCCGGGAATGGAAACCCAATTACATGCAATTGCTGAAACTGAGCATACTTATGATGGAATTTCTGCTAACTATAGTGGCGGTGGGTTTTCAGGAATGCGTTTTGTGGCTAAATCAACTACGCAAGAAGATTTTGATAATTGGGTAAAGCAGGTGCGTCAATCACCAACTAAGCTAGATTCTAATGAATATAATCAATTAGCTAGACCTAGTGAAAATAACCCTGTTGCACTTTATTCTGATGTGCAAAATGATTTATTTCACTTTATTCTCATGAAGTTTATGATGCCAAGTCCAGAAATGGGTTCTGGTTCAATGTAGTTGTTGTATTAATAAATTAGTAGGAAAATCGATATGTTATTAGGAAAGTTAAGTCTTGCTGCTCTGCCAGACCAGCCAATTATTATAGGTGCTGCGTGTTTTATGGCATTGGCAGCCCTTACAGTGATATTGGCTTTGTTCTATTTCAAGCGCTGGACTTGGTTATGGAAAGAGTGGATTGTCTCAGTAGATCATAAAAAAATTGGGATAATGTATATTATAGCTGCTTTAGTAATGTTGTTTCGTGGCTTTGCGGATGCAATGATGATGCGTTCACAATTGGCGCTATCTTACGGAGCTTCACATGGTTATTTACCACCAGAACACTATGATCAAGTGTTTTCTGCACATGGGGTAATCATGATTTTCTTCATGGCTATGCCATTAATGTTCGGCTTATTAAACTTAGTAGTGCCACTACAAATCGGTGCGCGAGATGTGGCGTTTCCTTTTTTAAATTCATTAAGTTTTTGGTTATTTGTAGTTGGTGCAGTTTTAGTTAATGTGTCGCTAGTTGTTGGTGAGTTTGCAAGAACTGGATGGCTTGCATATCCTCCTTTATCGGAACTTGCTTATAGTCCAGATGTGGGGGTAGATTATTATATTTGGAGTCTGCAGATCTCAGGGATTGGAACGCTCATGTCGGGGATCAATTTCTTTGTAACAATTATAAAAATGCGTTGTCCTGGTATGTCGTTAATGAAAATGCCTATTTTTACATGGACTGCTTTATGTAGCATGATTTTGGTAATTATTGCATTCCCAATTTTAACTGTTACTTTAGGTATGCTGTTTTTAGATCGTTATATGGGTATGCATTTCTTTACTGCTGATTTTGGTGGTAATGCAATGATGTATGTCAACTTAATTTGGTCATGGGGTCATCCTGAGGTATATATTCTGATTCTGCCAGCTTTTGGTATATTCTCTGAAGTTGTGCCAACATTTTCCCATAAGAAATTATTTGGTTATGAAACAATGGTATGGGCAACAGGTGTAATTACCATATTGTCGTTTTTAGTTTGGTTACATCACTTCTTCACAATGGGTGCTGGGGGTAATGTTAATGCATTTTTTGGCATAGCCACTATGATCATATCAATTCCAACTGGAGTTAAGATATTTAATTGGTTATTTACCATGTATCGTGGCCGAATTACCTTTACAACACCAATGTATTGGACTATGGGTTTCTTAATTACATTTGTAATAGGTGGAATGACTGGAGTTCTATTATCAGTTCCGGGTGCTGATTTCGAGCTACATAATAGTTTATTTTTAATAGCACATTTCCACAATACAATTATTGGTGGAGTGGTATTTGGTTATTTTGCTGGTTTTGTATATTGGTTTCCAAAAGCAATGGGCTTTAAACTAAACGAAAAAATTGGTAAAGTAGTTTTTTGGTGCTGGTTAATTGGGTTTTACGTTGCATTTTTCCCTTTATACGTTTTAGGTTTAATGGGAATGACCAGAAGGTTAAACCACTATGATGTAGCAGCATGGCATCCCTGGTTAATAGTTGCTTTTATTGGAGCATGTATTGTTTTATTTGGGATTGCTTCACAAGTGCTTCAGTTATTAGTAAGTATTAAGCAACAAGATAAAGATATAACCGGTGATCCGTGGAATGGTAGAACACTTGAATGGTCAATCGCTTCTCCGCCACCATTTTATAATTTTGCAATAGTGCCAACAGTTGAAACACGTGATGCATATTGGGAAACTAAGCAAAAAAATTTACATAGTGGTGCTACTTCCGTAAAGCCAAAATATGAAGATATTCATATGCCAAAAAATACTGGAATGGGTTTTATTATTGCAGCATTTACTTTCTTATTTGGCTTTTCGATGATTTGGGATATCACTTGGCTTGCAATTGGTGCTGGTGCCGGCGCAATTATTTCGGTAATTGTAAGATCATATAATTATAATATTGATTATTATGTGCCTGCAGCGGAAGTAGAAAGAATAGAAACAGAAATTTCGAATAGGAAATTATCATGACGATGATGACAGAAACAATTAATACTCACGCGCATGGACATGATGGTCATCATGATGCGGATGAAAAAGCTGTATTTGGCTTTTGGGTTTATATTATGAGTGATTGCATATTATTCGCAACAATTTTTGCGGTATTTGCAGTTTTACATAATAATACATTTGGTGGACCAAGTGCTAAAGATTTGTTTGATATGCGTTTTGTGTTAACTGAAACATTTATCTTATTAACGAGTAGCTTTACATATGGTTTAGCAATGTTAGGTGCGCATAAAGGTTCAAAAGCTCAAGTTATGGGTTGGTTAATTATAACCTTTATCTTAGGTGCGGCATTCATAGGTATGGAATTAACTGAATTTTCACATATGGTGCATGAAGGTCACAGCTGGCAAAGAAGTGCATTTTTATCGTCTTTCTTTACTTTAGTTGGAACTCATGGACTACATGTAGCAACTGGATTATTATGGATGTTAATGCTTATGGTGCAAGTTAGTATTCATGGTATTACTTCATTAACTACTAGAAAGTTAACTTGTTTAAGTTTATTTTGGCATTTCTTAGATATCGTATGGATTTGCGTATTTACAATTGTGTATTTAATGGGAGTTATGTAAAATGACAGATCATCATACTATTTCTGAATCAAAGTACGGAAGTGGTCATGGAACACTTAAATCTTACATTATAGGATTTATTTTATCTATTTTACTGACTATAATTCCTTATGAGCTTGTGGTAGGACATTTATTAACTGGAGTAAATTTAGTTGCTTCAGTCGTAATATTTGGCGTATTACAATTATTAGTTCAGCTTATATTCTTTTTACATTTAAGTTCAGAATCAAAACCACGCTGGAATTTAGCAGCTTTTATATTTACTGTTTTAGTTGTAGTGATCTTGGTTGTTGGTACAATTTGGATTATGTATAATTTAAACATTAATATGGTTCATAACGGATAATAATTTTCTGTAATTAATTTGTAGATAAAGTTGCTATTAATAGCAACTTTATCTATCTAAACCTTCAATATACTCAAAATTGGTAATTTTATATTATCAAATAGCATAAATTAGGAAACTATATTGATTAAACAATTTTTCTCTTTGACAAAACCCGGAATTATTTTTGGGAATATGATTACTGTAATTGGTGGTTTTCTTCTTGGAGCAAGAGGAGAAATTCACTACGGGGTATTTATAAGTACTATAGGAGGAATTGCTTTTATTATTGCATCAGGGTGTGTATTTAATAATTATATTGATCGTGATATTGATAAATTGATGGAACGTACCAAAAAGAGGGTGCTAGCACAAGGTTTAATTTCAGGGGCTATCGCAATTATTTATGGCATTGTCCTTGGAGTTTGTGGGATATTACTTTTATATTTTATGACTAATGAATTATCCTTAATAATTGCATGTATTGGATTTCTTGTTTACGTTGGTTTCTATAGTTTATGGTTAAAACGTGGTTCAGTTTATGGAACTTTAATCGGTAGTATTTCAGGGGCTGTGCCACCTGTTGTTGGTTACTGTGCTGCAACGAATAATTTTGATATGGGTGCAGTGACTTTATTTTTAATTTTAAGCATTTGGCAAATGCCACATTCATTTGCTATTGCTATATACCGTTTTAATGATTATCTAGTGGCAGGAATTCCTGTCCTACCACTTAAAAAAGGTATTCTATTTACTAAAAAAATAATGTTACTTTATGTGATTTTGTTTTTTATTGCAATAATTATGTTAAGTATTTTAGGTTATACTGGAACCTTATATTTAATAACAGCAACTATAATTGGAATTATTTGGATAACTCTCTCATTGATCGGTTTTAAAGCTGATGTTGATAATAAAATATGGGCACGTAAAATGTTTATATTCTCAATTATTAATATTACATTACTATCAATAATGATGGCCATTGATTATAGAATAATAATTTAATTTATTTTATCTACTTTTATAAACTAATTATTCATGGATTAGTTTGAAAATTTCTGTAACTATTCAGGTGGTTAAGTTTAGATAAATGTTAAATTGTTCAAAATATATTGTAAGTTAATTAGCAAAATTTTAATCCTGTTCTACAGTTCTTGTATGTGATATACCATAGGCAAACTTTTCCAGTTGGTAAAGCTTCATTTAAATAGTAAGGTGCAGTTTACATAATAAAAAGAATGGCTATTCAATAAAGCTAACATATATCCACTTTGAAATTTGAAGCTGATACAATTTCTAAATATAAGATATTGAAGATCGGAAGAGCACACGTCT
>CALFYC010000144.1 GCA_937952895.1 uncultured Neisseriaceae bacterium | reverse complement strand
ATATACTGGCTATAGCACTTTAACTATGGCCTTAGCAATGGGAAAAGATTCTAAAATCTTTGCACTTGATATAAACCGTGAAACACTTCAAATTGCAGCTAACTTTTGGGAGAAAGCACAAGTTCTTGATTACATAGAGGTATTTAATGATGATGCAATTAATTCTTTAGAGAACATTATCTTAAAGCATGCTGAAACTTTTGATATTGCATTTATTGATGCAGACAAAACTCCATATAAAACTTATTATGAATATTCATATCAATTAGTGCGCCCAGGTGGTTTAATAATTATTGATAATACTCTCATGCAAGGGCAAGTAATAAAAGAAGATCAAGATGTTTCTAAATATGTAAAATCTATTAAACAATTTAATGAATTTATTTATCAGGATGAACGGATTGAAATGTGTTTAATCCCAATTTGGGACGGATTAACTTTAGTTCAAAAAAAGCCCATTTGTTAGTTAAGGACAAGAAATGAAGAGTCGGCGCAAACGTAATAATAATGGTTTAATCAATAGTATGAACGTAGTTCCATATATTGATGTAATGTTAGTATTACTTATCATATTTATGGTAACTGCACCAATGTTTGTTCCTGGTGTAATTAATTTACCCAGTGTCGGTAAATCATCACAAGTAACCCAAGCACCACTTGAAATAAATATTGATAAAAATGGCAGTTATTCACTTAGTCAAAATAATAAAACCTATCCTTTACGTGATTTGGATGACTTAATTAATCAAACTAAAAATATGGCAAGTGGAGATACTCCAGTTGTTGTATCTGCGGATAAGGACATTAAATATGACAATGTGATTAACGTAGTTGATCGTTTATATGCATCAGGAATAAAAAAAGTAGCTTTAGTGGTAAAAACTCGTAATGGATAAACGGTATAATAATAGCACCATAATTTCGATTATTGCACATGCTATTTTATTGTGGATCGCATTTACTCTACATAGTGCACACATCTTAATTCCATCACGTTCGGATGGCATTGAAGTGAGCTTAATTAGTGAAACTGAAGTAACACCACCAATACCAGCTCTTAAAGTTGAAAAATCCATATCTGAAGTTCGAACTCTCAGTAATCCAGCTGAAGTAAACTTAAAAAATGAAGAAAAAAAACCAACTGAAGCAAAAGAGTTACCAGTTCAACATACAAAGCCAGTGCCGACCAAAAATTCAACAAAGCCTGTAAATAAGAAAGAAAATAAAAAAGTTGCTAAAAATGGAATTAACGATTTATTAAATGATATTTCCAATGATAATACTGGTGGACATACCAAAAATAAAGCTAAAGGTGGAAGCGCTAGAGGAGTTGCGAATACTAATAATTTAGTAAGTAACTATGCTGATAAAGTAATTGATCAAGTCCGCCCATATGTTATAATTCCAAATAATACGCCATCAACAGCAACAGCAGTTGTAAAAGTGACACTATTACCGAATATGAAGGTATATAGTGTATCTTTAGTTAGATCTAGTGGAAATAGCGATTATGATGCAAATGTGCAACAAGCAATTAAAAATGTTAGTGTTTTTCCACCACTCCCGGATAATGCAAATTGGTCTGACTATCGAACTTTAGTTTTGACATTTCGTCCTGAATAATTTAAGAGGTATTTATGCGTAATTTATTGATCGTTTTGAGTTTCATATGTTTAAATAATATTGCCTTTGCTGATCAAAATATTGAAATTATAGGCGGGAATAATGCAAGTAATCCTAAAATTGCGATAATCCAATTAACAGGCGAGACTGAAGATAAGAATATAAGTGATATTATAACTAATGATCTAAACGTTACTGGACAATTTAGCGTAACTAAATACCCAAATAAAAGCTCTGTAAGTAAAGATACTAAATTTATTGTTACAGGAACATTAGATACAAGTAACAACGCATATAAAGTAGACTACAATTTAAATAGTACCTCTGAATCAAAAGGACTATTATTAAACCAAAACTTAAATGATGCAGATTTAAGGAAACTTGCTCATACAATGAGTAATGCAATTTATCAGAAAATAACCAACACACCAGGAATATTTAACACTAAAATTGCTTATATTACAAACTCTAATGATAAATATAATCTAGTTGTATCTGATTATGATGGATTTAATCAACAAGTAATTGTATCAAGTCATTATCCATTATCATCAATCGCCTGGGACAAATCTGGTCGTCAAATTGCTTATGTATCATTTGAAACTGGTAAGCCTGTTGTTTATGTACAAGATTTATATGATACCAAACGTTATTTAATTGCGAATTTTAAAGGTTCTAATTCGTCACCTGCATTTATTCCAGATGCAAGTCGCCTAGCTGTAACTTTGACTAAGGATCACGGCTCACATATTTATTTAGTAAATAATTCAGCTAATAATATGGGTGCCTCGAATTTGATTAAATATGGAAACATCGATACAGAAGCCGCAATATCGGATAATGGCCAAATTTTATTTACATCAGATCATGATGGTGGGCCACAGATATTTTTAACTAATCTCTCAAGCCCTAATTCAATTACGCGGGTTACGAATAATTTAGGTAAATATAATACAACTGCCAGATGGTCACATGATAATAGCAAATTAGTATTTATCAATCGTAATATTGGCACATTAAGAACTTACCTATTAGATTTGACAACTAAATCTGCATACCCAATAAGCGTAACTACGACACAAGATCTTGCACCAAGCTTTGCTCCTAATGATAAATTAGTATTATTTTCTAGTAATAACTCAATTTATATAACTAACTCAACAGGAACAACTCAAACCCAATTAAAAAACATTCAAGCAGAAACGATCATTGATCAACGTTGGGCTAATAACTTTTAATAGTATTTCTTTTGCTAGATTATGAAAATAAAATATTATCCAATATTATTTAGTAGCAGCTTAATTCTATTCTTAGTAGTTTGTATCAGTATAATTACTAAAATTGAATTTAAGCAAAATTCAAATCTACAAAATATTGTTGTACCATTTAATCCTAAATTTGAAGATTATAATTTAAGCCAAACGGTGAATAATTATTATTCTACATCTAATGATGCATTAAAAATTTCTCACATCAACAAGAAACCAATCAATCATAATCGTTTTAAAGCAGATGACACTTTAGAGAACCTAATGATTCAAGCAGTTGCTCTAACTGGTATTCCATATCGCTGGGGAGGAACATCACCTAGAACTGGTTTTGATTGTAGCGGATTCATTCGTTATGTATTTAGAAATGCTCTCGGTGTAAACTTACCACGCACAGCCGCAGAGATGGCGCATGTAGGTAGACCAGTCCCATTAAATGCTCTACAGCCTGGAGATTTACTCTTATTTGATACGGATAGAGGAATTAATACTCATATTGGAATGTATGTAGGACAAAACCGCTTTATACAAGCCCCTCAATCTGGGGAAAGAATTAAAATTTCTGTATTGGATGAACACTATCGTGATATGTTAGGTAGAGCTCGCCGTATCCTCAAAGATCCTAAACCAGACACAAAAAATCATGAAGAATAATGGGGCCTTTCAATATTTAATCTAATGCTAAAATAAAATCACGAATTAATTTTTCAGCACGCTCTGGTTCATGATCATAAGTTGGTGAGCTTGCATTTTCAAATAATTCAAACTGCATTTTGTCTTTTGGATAAACAGATACTAAATCTTCTGCATTTTTCAAACAATGTAATGGTGCATCATCAGTTGCCATATAGAGCATTGGTACATTTATACTTTTCAATTGCTCACGAAAATCAAATGTAAAAATTTCATTTTCCCCAAAAACATGTGATGGTTTTAAACTTAAACAAGTTACATGATTAAAATCATCAATCGGTTCAACTTCTTTACCAAACATCCTAATCACTTTCATATATTCAGGAAATAAATCAAAAGAAAACTCTCTGGTAAACATTTTTTCTGATACATCAACTAGTGGTTTTGGATCAAGACCTTTTTCTAAACAGCGTTGATATACAATATTCAAAAATCGCTCTTTTGAAACATGAGCTTCTGTATCAGTTAATACTAGCCCACGTGGATGATTTGCAAATTGAGTCAAATAAGATAAAGCAATATAACCTCCAAACGAGATTCCACCCACAATTGGATTACTGATATTTAAAGCCTGACAAAAGTGATAAACATCTTGCCCCCATTGTTTTAGATTCCAATATTTTTCTTCACTAAGATCACTACGACCACATCCTCTATGATCAATAAAAATTACTTGTGCCACATCAGAAAAGCGTGACCAAAAATTTACATAAGGACTATGATCTAAAAATGATCCACCGTGCAAAAAAATAAAGGTTGGTTTTTCTTGAAGTTTATTATCATATTTAACAAATTTAGAGCCATATACTTCAAAAAATATTTTACAGCCATTTAAACTAATGTGCATTTAAAAAATCCTTATGGATAACTCAACTATATTTTATCCGTAGTAACTAAAATTAAAATAGTAGAAATCAGTTTAATAATAACTAAACTAATACCAATTAATCTAAATTTAGTAATTAATTGGTATTATATAAAGTCTTAGTGAAATTAATAATTTGTTAAATTTTGAAAAATTAGATTTTTGACATCTGAAACATTTAAAGTACCATCAATTTTGATATATTTAATGTATTTATCATTTGAATAATAGTGGATTAGTGGACATGTCTGTTTATTGTACACATCAATTCTACGCTTTACTGTTTCTTCATTATCATCTTCACGTTGAATCACTGGCTCACCAGTTTCATCGTCAATACCTTGAACTTTAGGTGGGTTATTAACTATATGATAAGTTCTACCAGATGCAAGATGCACTCTACGACCAGATAATCTACTAATAATTTCTTCATCCGGAACATTAATTTCGATGACATAGTCAATTTTAACTCCAGCATGCTTTAAACTATCAGCTTGAGCAAGAGTTCTTGGGAAACCATCAAATAAATAGCCATTTTTACAATCATCAGCTTTAATGCGTTCTTTAACTAAACCAATTACTACATCGTCAGAAACTAATTGACCTTGATCCATAGCAAATTTAGCTTGCTTTCCTAGTTCAGTTCCATCTTTAATTGCATTTCTTAGCATATCCCCAGTTGAGATTTGTGGGATTTGAAAGCGTTCCGTAATAAACTTTGCTTGAGTTCCTTTGCCAGCACCTGGCGCACCTAATAAAATTATACCTGCCATTAAATTAATTCCTTAATATGCATCATGCGAATCACCAAATTTGTTTGGTGTTTCATTATTATCTACATTAAACCCACCAGCTAAAGCTTGGTATAAAGTAACAATTGCTTCTAATTCTTGTAATTTCACATTAGCTAATGCGATCTCTGCATTATCTAGCGTAACTTGATAATTAATTTCTGTGAAATAACTATCTAAA
>CALFYC010000143.1 GCA_937952895.1 uncultured Neisseriaceae bacterium | reverse complement strand
TTAAAATGTTTTTACTTAATAACTGGGTAGGAGCTTTAATTTTTGCCAATATTTGTCTTAATAGTTGGATCAAGTAAGGATTATGAAATTTTTTGTTAAGCAAGAAAACTTCCTCAATCAAATTCCGCAATTACCTGGCGTATATCGTTTTTACAATGCAAATGATGAAATATTGTATGTGGGTAAAGCCTTAAATTTATTTAAACGCATTAAATCATATTTCGTAAAAACCAGCAACTTATCTCCACGAATTCATTTGATGGTTAGTAAGATTTCAGCTATTGAATTAACTATTACAGACAATGAAGTATCCGCCCTAATTCTTGAAAATAATCTAATTAAAAGTTTAAAACCTAAGTATAATATTATTTTCCGCGATGATAAAACCTATCCACTGATAAAAATCTCAAAACACACATTTCCTCAGATTGATAGCTATCGAGGAAATACCAATACACCAGATTATTTTATTGGACCTTATACTAATGCTGCAATTATTAAGCAAAGTATTGAAACCATTCAACGCTTATTTAAGTTAAGAACATGTTCTGATCAAACATTTACCAACCGTTCTCGCCCTTGCATGCTATACCAAATTAAAAAATGTCTTGCACCATGTGTTGGCAAAGTTTCTGAAGCCGAATATAATAGTCAAGTAAAATTGGCTATTGAATTATTAGAAGGTAAATTTCATGAGGTTGCTAACAATCTTCAAAAGCAAATGGAGATCGCCTCTAATAGCTTAGAATTTGAGTTAGCCGCAAGCTTACGTGATAAACTTACACTAATTAATCAATTGGGAACATCCCAAATAATTAATAGTTATGCCCTACCAATAAATATGGACTTAATTCTTATTGAAGAAGTTAATAATCAGGTATTTATTTATTTGATTATATTACGTAATGGAACTTATGTTGGGGATAAACATTTTAAACTTCAAAATCCAGATGGTGATTTAAACCAAGTAATTGAAGTATTCTTAGAAAACTATTACCTAACTACCCAAAACACTAGAAAAATTTACCTTAATAAGCCACTTAAACCAGAATTTAAAGCCCTATTATTTAAAGCTTTTGCTCTTCAAATCACTACATCACTTGGCACCCAAAGTAAACAACTATTAAAAATGGGGCAAAACAACTTAACCAAAATCATTGAAAATACTTTTGGCAACCAAATATTAATTCAAGCAGCCATAAAATTAGCGGATCTCATTCAAATCACTAAAATCAATCGAATTGAATGCATTGATACCAGTCATAATCATGGAGAAAATACTGTTACAAGTATTGTTGTTTACCAAGATGGAATCATTGACCATAACCAATACCGCAAGTTTAATCTATCAAACCAAATTCAAGGCAATGACATTATGGCTTTAGAGGAGGTGTTAGTTCGAAGGTTAAAACATGAAACACTTATGCCAGAGCTATTTTTAATTGACGGAGGACAAGCTCAATTTAACTTAGTAAAAAACATCTTAATTAAGCATAAATTATATGATAAAATAAAGGTTGCGTCTATATTTAAAGGTGAGAAACGCGACCCTAAATATGACAAATTACTTATAGATAATATAGAACCGTTAAGTGTTAGTGATGCTCCAGATGTGTTTAAATTAATCCAAACATTACGTGATGAAGCACATCGATTTGCAATAACCGGACACCGGAAAAAACAGATTAAGAAGATGGCAGTCTCTCAACTTGACGAAATACCAAATTTGGGACCGCGTAAAAAACGAGCGTTAATTACTTATTTTGGCAGTGTTAAAGAAATTGCCAATGCAAGTAAAGTAGATTTACAAAAAGTTGATGGAATAGGTGCTACTATAGCAGACCAAGTATATTCATATTTTCATTAAAGTGTAACAATGCAAAAAACCACCTTACCCACTATACTTACCTGGACTAGAATTATTCTAGTGCCATTTTTTGTTATTATATACTATATACCAGATAACCTCATGACAATGCCGCATAAGAATTTTACCGCAACTGCTATATTTCTATTTGCTGCATTAACTGACTACTTAGATGGATATTTAGCCCGTAAATTAGATCAAGAAAGCTCATTTGGCGCATTTTTAGATCCGGTTGCGGATAAAGCCATTGTTGCTGCAAGTCTTGTAGTTCTTGTAAATTTAGGACGGACCTTTGTATTTGCTGCAATAATTATTATTGTTCGTGAAATTACCATTTCAGCTTTAAGAGAATGGATGGCACAAATTGGTAAACCACAAAATATAGCTGTAGCATACATAGGTAAATGTAAGACAACTTTACAAATGACTGCCATTACACTACTATTATTTGATTATCATACCTATTATTTAGGGAATGCATTTATGCTACTTGCTGTAATTTTTACAGTTATATCAATGTTTTATTATTTAGAAAAAGCTAAACAATATTTTAATTAAATTCATTAGAATAGGAAATTAAATGACCAAAGCCAAACTTAAAAAAGTGACCAAATCGGCTACGACTACACCTGCGAAACCTACTGTAAAAAGATCTACAGCAAAATCCGCAACCCCTATTAGCAAAAAAAGAGATGCAGCTAAAAAAACTGCCCAAAAAAAAGTAACAGCAGTCAAAGAAAAAGCACCAATTACAGCAAAAGCTAAACCTATAGCCAAAGAAGCTTCTATCAAAAAATCTGATTTAAATAACAAACTACTTATGGCTTTAGATATTGGGTCTTTTGATTTACAAAAACCTTCAGGTGATGAACTAGAAAGAAGTAAAAGCCGTCGTGCAAAAAGTAAGAAAACCAACCGTGAAGACACTCCAGATGTAAATCGTTTAATGCGTTTAGTTAGTGCTGGAACTGAAAATTTAACCGCTGAAGAATTAGCAAAACTTGAAGATCAAAAACGAAAATTACGTTATTTATTAGGTAAAGGTAAAGAGCGTGGTTATGTTACTAATGCCGAAATCAATGATAATTTACCGGATCATATAACAGATCCTGAAATCATTGATCAAATCATTATGATGATTGAAACCATTGGTATTAAGGTTTTTGAATATGAACCTAGTCGTGAAGAACTATTATTAAGTGGGACATCATCAGCAACTGTTGATGATGATGAATATGCAGTTGAAGAAGCAGAGAAAATTCTTGCAAGCACAACTTCAGCTAATGAATTTGGGCGAACCACTGACCCAGTTCGTATGTACATGCGTGAAATTGGAACTTATGATCTACTAGATAAAACAGATGAAGCTGAAATTGCCCGTAAATTAGAAAGCAGTATTCAGTTAATGATTTCGGTTATTGCAGGATGTCCAAAAATTGTGAACTCTATTTCTCAAGTTTATGAAAATGTATTATCAGGCAAAGTTAAAATTGAGAATTTTATTGATGAATTCTTAGATGATGAGCAAACAACTGAAGATGTAATGCAAAAATTAGATAGTGCTAGTTTTGATTCAACTGAAGATGAAGATCAACTATCACGTGAACAATTAGAAAAACTAAAACAAAGAACTAGTGAATTTTTTAAG
Organism: uncultured Neisseriaceae bacterium; assembly: GCA_937952895.1. Lineage (GTDB taxonomy): Bacteria > Pseudomonadota > Gammaproteobacteria > Burkholderiales > UBA11063 > Aquella. The sequence goes on along the minus strand of CALFYC010000143.1, from coordinate 11,980 downwards.
ATATTTAATAAATTAATTGAACGTCAAAATAAAGTATTACAAAAGCATTCATCCAATTCAAACGAATATCGTGAAGTGATGGATGAAATTGCTAAAGAATTAGAAAAAATACGTTTTACTAATAAGCAAATTGAAATATTTTGTGATATTTTAAGAAAAGGCTATAAAGAAATTAAAGATTTAGAAAATGAAATCTTTAAAATCGCCTGTGATGTAATCAAAGTGCCATCAGATAAATTCAGAAAAGAATTTCCAGGTAATGAAACCAATTGGGTAAAAATCCATGTTCCACATAAAAAATATGCAGATTTATTTAATCGTTTAAAATTTGATATTGTTGAAAAACAAGATAAAATTAAACTGGTTGAAGATGAATTAAAAATTCGCGTTGAATCAATTAAGCTTTTATTTAAACAATTGCAAAAAGCTGAACGTGAACAGAAAAAAGCTCGCACTGAGATGGTGGAATCCAATCTACGGTTAGTAATTTCAATTGCTAAAAAATATACTAATCGTGGATTACATTTCTTAGATCTAATTCAAGAAGGTAATATTGGCTTAATTAAAGCAATTGATAAATTCCAATATCGTAAAGGTTATAAGTTTTCAACTTATGCAACTTGGTGGATTAGACAAGCCATTACCCGTGCAATTGCGGATCAGGGGCGCACTATTCGTATTCCTGTGCATATGATTGAAACAATTAATCGGATGAGTAAAGAGCACCGAAAACTTCTTCAAGAAAAATCCGGTGAACCGTTAACTAAAGAACTAGCTGAACGAATGGAAATTACTGAAGAAAAAGTACGTAAGATTTACCAGGTAGCACATGATTCAATTTCTATGGATGCTCCAATTGGTGATGAAGATGATACTAGTTTTGGTGATTTTATCGAAGATAAATCAAGTGTAGTTCCATCTGATCATGGAATTGATTATAGCCTTAAAAGAACAGTTAGAGAAGTATTAAGTACATTATCGCCACGGGAAGCTAAGGTTCTATGTATGCGTTTTGGGATTGACACTTTAACTGATCATACTTTAGAAGAAGTTGGCCGTCAATTTGATGTAACTCGTGAAAGAATTCGCCAAATTGAAGCTAAAGCTATTCGTAAACTTCGTCAACCAAATCGTGCTGAAAAATTAAAAAGCTTCTTGGAAAGTTTCAATCAAATTGAAAATCTTGATCAAGAAAAAATGAATGAGATGTATGATTTTGATGATGATGCTGATGATGAATAAAATTTCCTTGATTTAAAATCATAAAATCAGCTTAGAATTTTCAAGCTGATTTTATTTTATGCACTCAATGAGTATAAGCTACATAGTTACTAAAAACCTCTAACAGATTAAATTTCAATAATTGTTTCAAAAACAATAACAACATAACCACCAATCTGTACTTTAAATGGTTTACCATTTTTTATAAATACTAATAAATAACAGCTCCAGTATTTTGGCTAAAATTTTCTTTGGCGTTTTGAATTGATTAACTTATAGCATTGACATAATTAGTTGCAATAGTTGCATGGCCACAAACTGGAACTTCTGCAATTGGACTATAAAATAGCGAATCCAAAGATCATGATCTTAAGCTGAGGGAGACAATACAAACGCTGTTTCAGACACATTCATTTCCCAAGCTATTTGCTGCATTTGTAATTCAGTTAAGCCATCTGCATTTAAAACCACACCTGCAGGATTTCCATAAAATTTATGCTTAGTAAATGCATCTACTTGAAATAATCTATATTTTTTCATATTAATTATCAATCTTAAACTAAATTTATATAATTGCCATTTAAATAACTCGCGATATTAGCCGAAATAATATCTATCCAGCGTTCGCGTGAAACACCACTTACACTTGCATTATGCGGCGTTATAATACAATTATCTAATGTTAATAAAGGATTATCAAGCGCAATTGGTTCAATATTAAACACATCAAGTGCCGCACCTTGAATTTGGCCTTTTACTAAAGCATTATATAAATCAATTTCATTAATTAGCCCACCTCGCGCAGTATTAATTAAAAGTGCTGTTTTTTTCATTAAACTTAATGTATTAGAATTTATCATTTGCTGAGTTTGCGAATTTAAAGCACAATGTAAACTAATCACATCACTTTTTTTAAATAACTCTTCCTTATTTACATAACGAACTAGTAAATCCTCGTTTTGACTTAAACTATTGCGTGCAACTATTATTTGCATACCCAAAGCTGCTGCAATTTTTGCTACATTTTTTGCAATATTACCAAACCCTATTAGACCTAAGGTTAAGCCAGACAATTCCAGAGTTGGTCTTTGTATCTCAAACCAATCATTATGATTTTTAATTTGGTCATTGGCTTTTTCAATTTGATTAGCTAATGCAAGTAATAGAGCTATTGTATGTTGGGCTACTGTTATTGTACTATAATTAGGCACATTACTAACTTTAATGCCTAATTGCTTTGCTGTAACAACATCGATATTATCGTAACCAGTTGCTACTTCTATGATATATTTAACATGAGTTAAATGAGGTAAATCCTCACTTTGTATTTTACATTTATTAACTACTACTATTTCAGCATGTTTACACCTATCAATAATTTCATATGTTTCAGTTTTTACATAAAAAGTTAAATTACCAAATTGACTTAAACAGCTTTTTAAAGCGCCATTCCATGTTTCACTTAATTTATTTGTATCTAATAAAACTATGTTTAGGCTTCTCATTAAATAAATCCTTAACAATTTGTAGTTATTAAAAAAGCATGCCATAGGCATGCTTTTCATAGAAATTGGTGTTTCTTAGTAAGTTAAACCAACAGAAACTACCCCACCAAATGCATCTTGGGGTGTATACACCTTTTGACCATTGAATGTAGGAACTGTTCCTTGTGGTTGGTAATAATTATAGAATCCATTTACACCAAGTTGTAAGTTTTTAACAACATTGAATTTAGCACCTAATGTAGATGTTAAAGCCGTGTTGTTTTGTGGCTGAATCCCACCAAGTGGAGCTGATTGATCCCAATTATATGTACCATTCTGATCTGCATATACTAATACAGCATTATTGATACGATATTCAAGACGTGCACCAACACCACCAGTGTAGAAATAATCTTGAGTCAGGTTAGCACCACCGTTTGCAGCAACAGTGCTTGATGACCAATTAGTATTGATTCCACCTAGAGCATATGGCGTGATTTGTATATGCTGGTCAGCAAGAGTAAAGGCATAACCAACCTTAGCATTTAAACCACCAAGATTAAAGCCCTGATTTAAAGCATTAGAACCAGTATCACCAGAAGCGCCAATACCATATGGCTGGTTACGAACAGAACTAATTGCAAAATTAGCTTGCACATCCATCCAAACACCAACGTCAAATAAACGCTCAGCATCAACATTGATAGATTGATTTGTAACTTGAGCTGTCGAAGGTAATGATCCAGGAGATATAACATTAGTTTGGCTCATACCAAAACCAATATTATATTGATCATCAAAGGCTTGGAATGCACTGTTTTCCATTGCATATCCGGATGCGCAGCCCAAGGCTAATACGCTCAATAAAATTTTACGCATATAAATTTTCCTTTAAAATCTTAGGATAAATTATTAATATGTTAAACCAACAGTTACTAAACCACCAAATGTAGATTGTGGATAGTAAACTTGGCTTGATGAACCAACTCCAGTTGTTAAAGTTGGAATAGTTGCTTGACTGCTATAACCAGTATAGAAACCATTTACACCAAGTTGTAAGTTTTTAACAATATTAAATTTAGCTCCAAGAGTAGATGTATAAGCTATATTATTTTGTGGTTCAATACCATTGTTTGGACCTGATTGATCCCAGTTATATACACCATTTTGATCAGCATAAACCAATATTGCACCATTAATACGATATTCAATACGACCACCAATACCAGCGGTCCAGAAATAATCGTTAGTAAGATTTTGTTGACCATTTGCTATCATTGTGCTATACGACAAATTAGTGTTTCTTCCACCTAAAGCATATGGTGTAATTTGTAGATGTTGGTCAGCAAGAGTAAATGCATAACCAACTTTAGCATTTAAACCGCCTAAGTTGAAACCTTGGTTAAGTGGAGTTTGACCACCACTTATAGCAGATGCTCCAGATCCAACACCCTGAGATTGATTAGTCGTAGAATTAGTAACCATATTTGCTTGAACATCCATCCAAACACCAGCATCAAATAAACGTTCAACATCAAGATTTATGAACTGGTTAGTTACTTCAGCATTTGGAGTACCAGCTGCACCTGTAACTGTGGTTTGACTCATTCCATAGCCTAAATTATATTGATCATCAAATGCTTGGAATGCACTGTTATCCGTAGCGAAAACTGACACACTGCTAGTTGCTAGTAAACATACTAAAACTTTACGCATAAAAAACTTCCTATAAATGTTAACTTATCAAAACCCCAATTCCAACCAACTTGGACTTGAAATCTAAATGTGATTTTACTCACATGAAATATGAACGAGTGATGCATTATATAAGATAAATTTTGAAAAATCAAGTGGTGAAACTAATTTTTACGTTTTTTTAACCAATTTATGACTAAAATTGTAAGAATAACTATTGCAACAATCCCGATAACAATTGTCTCTCCGTGTTTTGTCCATTTTAAAACATCTGGTAAATCTTGTGCAAAAAAATATCCAACATAGACCAATAGTGGAACACTAATTAATGCTGCCGTACCGTCCATAAGTAAAAATTTCCACCAATGAACTCGATGACTAACACCTGCTGTAATAAAAATTGTTGAACGAAGACCGGGTAAAAATCTAGCAATAAAGAGGATTTTATCGCCATAACGCTTAGCTTTTTCTTGAATATTAGAATAAGTTTTTGCTGTAATAAAATTTTTAATTAGAGGAACTTTGGTAACTCTAGGACCTAGTTTTCTACCTAAAAAAAACATTACCCCATCCCCTAAAATCACTCCAGCAACAGCAACAACGACCATTATATGAGGTTGAAGAGAACTATTTTGATCTGCTGAAATAGCACAAATCACACCACCTGCAATTAAGGTAACATCTTCAGGAATTGGGATACCAAAGCCACATGCGACTAATACTATAAATACCGCAAAGTAACCATAGTTAGTAAAAAATTCAATTAAATATTTAAGAACTTCCACAATTAAATCTTATCTATATAAATTATTTTATTGTCTCAGCAATTTTTTGAGCCCAAGATTTAGCAATACTAACATCTTTTGCCTCAACCATAACTCTCACTAATGGCTCAGTACCACTGGCTCGTACAATTACTCGACCAGATTCCCCTAAATTTTTTACCGCATCGTCAATCGCATTACGCGACAAAGTATGCCAATCCATATCTTTATTGGCTAATTTAATATTTAGCATTACTTGAGGATATCCTTGCCAATCAATTAATTCATGAAGTGGTTTACCTAAAATAATTATTGCGGATAGCACTTGTAGTGCCGAAATTATTCCATCGCCAGTGGTATGTTTATCTAGACATAGAATATGCCCAGAAGTTTCTCCACCTAAAATCCAACCGTTTTTAATTAATTCTTCTAATACATAACGGTCCCCAACTTTTGAGCGGATTAAATTAATTCCCATATTTGATAATGCATTGGCAAAACCCAAATTGGTCATAACAGTTCCAACTACACCATCAACTTTTTTACCACTAGCTAAATATGCTTTTACTATTACATATAATAATTTATCACCATCATAAATTTGTCCATTTTTGTCAACAAATAATACCCGATCACCATCACCATCGAAAGCGATTCCAAGATCAGCATTATGTTGAATTACAGCTTTAATTAAACTTTCAGGATGAGTAGAACCACACTCATAATTAATATTTACTCCATCTGGAGATACCCCAATACTAATCACCTGAGCGCCTAATTCGCGTAAAATATTTGGTGCAACTTGATAAGTTGCACCATTGGCACAATCTAATACAATTTTTAAATTCTTAAGATCCAACATTTGCGAAAAATTGCTTTTGCAAAATTCTATATAACGCCCACGTGCATCTTCTAGACGAATTACTTTACCTAATTCATCAGCTTTTTGCATCTCTGAATCTAGTTCTTTTTCAATTTGTAATTCAAAACTATCTGGGAATTTACTCCCATTTTCTGAAAAAAATTTAATCCCATTATCTATATATGAATTATGTGATGCACTAATTACTACACCTGCAGATAATCTTAAAGCACGAGTTAAATAAGCCACAGCTGGAGTTGGTATTGGACCTGCCATATAGACATTAACCCCGGCATAAGAAAATCCAGCTTCTAAACTTGATTCAAATAAATAACCAGAAATTCGCGTATCTTTCCCAATTAAAACCGAAGGAGATTTATTTGTTCGTGCTAGAATCTTACCTACTGTATATCCTAATTTCATAGCAAAATCAGGGGTTATAGGAAATTCACCAACCCTACCACGAATTCCATCGGTTCCAAAATATTTACGCATTAGTATCACCAGATGGAGTTAATACTTCTGCTTTATTTGTGCCAGATTCCATAATCCAATCAATATCTTTATTATCAATAGTTTCTTTATCTAAAAGCATTTTTGCCATTAATTCAACTTTATCACGATTATTACCTAATAAAGTTTTAGCTAGGGTGTATTGCTTATCTAAAATTGCTCTAATAGTTTCATCAATTTTTTGCATTGTAGATTCGGAAATATGTTTTTGTGTAGTAATACTTCTGCCTAAAAATATTTCTGAATCATTTTCACCATAAACAACCGGCCCCATTTCATCAGTCATACCAAACTTAGTAACGATTTTACGTGCTAAATCGGTAGCGCGTTCAAAATCATTACTTGCACCAGTTGTCATTTGCTTCATAAACAATTCTTCAGCAACTCTTCCACCAAATAAAATGGCTATCTGTCCCATTAAGTAATCTTTAGTATACGCATAGCGATCTTCTTCAGGTAATTGCATTGTTACGCCTAAAGCTCTACCTCGTGGAATAATTGTTACTTTATGCACCGGATCTGAACCTACAACTAATCTTGCCACAATCGCATGACCTGATTCATGATATGCAGTATTTCTACGCTCTTCCTCTTTCATCACCATTGATTTTCTTTCTGTACCCATTATAATTTTATCTTTAGCATCCTCAAAATCTTCCATATTAACTAGTTTCTTTTGACGACGAGCTGCAAATAAAGCAGCCTCGTTCACTAAATTGGCCAAATCAGCCCCTGAAAAACCAGGGGTTCCGCGCGCAACAATTTGTGCATCAACATCAGCTGCAATCGGAACTTTACGCATATGTACTTTTAAAATTTGGCTTCTACCTTTAATATCAGGTAATGGAACAACTACTTGACGATCAAAACGACCAGGCCTCATTAATGCTGGATCTAATACGTCAGGACGATTTGTTGCTGCAATTACAATTACTGTAGTATTTGTATCGAACCCATCCATTTCAACCAACATCTGATTTAGGGTTTGCTCGCGCTCATCATTACCACCACCTAAACCAGCTCCACGTTGACGACCAACAGCATCAATTTCATCGATAAAAATAATTGCTGGAGCACTTCTTTTCGCTTGCTCAAACAAATCTCTAACTCTTGATGCACCCACCCCTACAAACATTTCCACAAAATCTGAACCTGATATACTAAAAAATGGCACATTTGCTTCACCAGCAATAGCTTTAGCTAATAAAGTTTTACCAGTACCGGGAGATCCACTTAATAATACGCCTTTAGGAATTCTACCACCTAAATTTTGATATTTAGTTGGATCCTTAAGATAATCAACAATTTCCATTACTTCATGTTTTGATTCTTCACAACCAGCAACATCCGTAAACCTAATTAAATTTTCTTTAGGATCAATCATCTTCGCACGGCTTTTACCAAAGCTAAACATTCCACCAATACCTCCGCCACCTTTGCTGCCGGAAGCACCACGCATAAAATAAATCCATACTGCTATTAATAATAGCATTGGGAACCATGAAATGAAGATATTCATTAATAATGATTCTTCTTGTGGTTTAGCACTAAACGTTACTTTATTTTTAATTAAATCATTTACCAATTCTGGGTCATTTGGTGCATAAGTAATAAATTTACTACCATCTTTACGCTCACCTTTGATCCATTGGTTTTTAGGTCCGCTACCTTCTTCAATTGTAATACTTTTTACTTGACCACCTTCAACTTCACCAATAAATTGAGAATAGGCAATATTATTTTTACTATCATGCTGATCGTTAAATTTATTAAAAATAACCATCAAACCAAGGCCAATGATTGCCCAAATTATTAAACTCTTAAAAACATTTCCATTTCGCATAAACTTAATTCCAAAAAATTTTAATTTTAGAACAATAATTAAATATATTCTTTTAAACCCTAAATATTTGTTCAGTAGAGGGTCGAATTTCCGTATGGATTATACCACATCTGGATTTTTCTTACCTTTACAGAGTAAATACGTTTCACTACTTTTGCTACGTGAAGCATTTGGCTTATACACTAAGACTTGATTAAATAGTTGGCGAGCTTCATCCATAAGTTTATTAAATTCTGAGCCATTAAAAACTTTAATTACACAATTGCCACCAAATTTTAGATAGTTTTTAGCAAAATCTAAAACTAATTCTACCAATAAACTTTGCCTCGCCTGGTCAACATTTTTAATTCCACTTAGATTCGGTGCCATATCTGAAATTACCAAATCAACTTCCTTTCCATCAAGCGCCAATACCAATATGTCTAAAATTTGATTGTCCGTAAAATCACCCTGAATAAGATTAGCCCCATTAATTGGCTCTGTTGGTAATAGATCCACCCCAACCACTAACCCATTTGACCCAACTTTCTTAGTAGAAACTTGTGACCAACTTCCAGGACTACACCCCAAATCTACCACCCGTGTTACATAATCAAAAATTTTATGTGCTTCATCGATTTCAAGTAGTTTATAAGCAGCACGTGAACGGTACCCGTCTTTTTGAGCAAGATGAACATAATGATCATTTAGATGTTGATTAACCCAGGCTTTAACTAGTTTATTTTTCTTAACTTTATCTTTAGCCATAAAATATTATTTCTGGATAAATAATTGGCTAATCATACCAGTTATATAAGTTACAAGGAAACCAACTATTATAATTTTGGCTTGAACGTAGAATGATTTGTCACCATGTGACAAATAAATAAAGAAAATAGTTACAATTTCAGTCAAAAGAACTGGAATTAATAGTGAAATTGCTTTTTTAATATTAATAACTAATAAGCTAATTGCAACTAAGGGAGCAACAAATAAGCTCAATATTAGGTATATTGCGGCTAATAAATCAAAAGAATTTTTAAAAAAATAAGCAATAAATGCTGAAGCCAAAGTTCCAAATAGAATGGTTAACCGAATTGCCCATAACTCGCCAATCTCTCCATATTTTTGAATGACATTTGTGGGCAGCAATAAACCATTTAATACATTTCTTGCAAGTAAAAGTAAATTTTGCGATATCCCCATCATAAATAGAGCAAATAACATCATGTATAAAGAAAACCTCAAGGGCTTTGAAAAATAATGTGTAAATGGCACAATGTTTGCCAAACTATAATTATATTGGCCTTTTTCAATTAAATTATTTGAATTAAGGAGTGGAGGAATAATTCCTAAAATTGGGTTATCACCACTCTTAGTATTATCCACAGCTTTAACCACATAACCTTTTTCCCCATCTGGAAATTGTGCTTGAATCGTAACAATTTGTTTGCCTGGAATTGTAGCCTGATCACTAGGAGTAGCAATAGCGATTATCCCTGGCATAACCAACAACACTATTACAACAATCTTAATTAAAGATGTCCAAATAGTCGTTACATTTAATATAGTATTAGTTACATGATTAGCGTTAATTATTTCAATTGCTGCAATTGCAATAAAACTTATAATAACCCCAACTAAAAGATTACCATTTAAATCCATACTAGTATAATGAGTAAACAAATACCCTTGATTACCTGATAATTGACTTAAATTATTGATTAAAGAATTAAATCCGCCGATTTGATAGATACCAACCACAATTACACCGAATAACATAAATAGAATAATAAAGTAAAAAAATACTTTATTATAAAATGCGCCACGACTACCGCCAATTAAAGTATAAATCAATGTCATACTCAAAAGTCCGACAATGCTATTTACAAAACTCCATCCCAAAATAGATTGGCATAGTTCAAAAATAACCAAATTAGTTATTACCAACAAGCTTAAAATTAGTCCAAAATTTAAAAGAGCAAAACAAATACCGCTCACTTTACCAAACTGCTTTATGATATATTCATTTAGGTTAATAACGTTAGCATTCAGGCAAAGTTTAGCTATTTGAGCTTTTAAAATATTTGTAATGACAATAATTGGGATTAGATAATATAAACTAACAAATCCAATGGTTGCTCCCATTATCCCAGCAATTACCACTTCAATCAAACCAATTGGGATAAGTTGATTATTTAAAATAGCGTTTTGCTTAATTGCTCCATTTAAAAATTCATGACTATTTTCATTTTTGTGACGAAATAAATAGGCAATTATAAAAACTATAGCAAAAAATATAGTAATAAAAATATAATCGATATTTGTAAGCGATAGTAAATACATTTCAATTATGCCTTCTTAAGATCATGTTTACCCAAGTATATTATGCCAAAATCCAGCAACTGTCGCAGTCATAAAACCAGCCAACACCGCACCAAATAGAGCTTTCCATGCAATTTCCGCCAATTCACTTTGACGACTTGGAGCTAATACACTATATGCACCCATTGAAATTCCAATGGATGAAAAATTAGAAAAACTAGCTAATGCAAAAGTCGAGATAAAAACCGCATTACTCGATAAAATATTGTGTGCCTTCATTTGACCAAGACTCACATATGCAACAAATTCATTAATTGCAACTTTTTGCCCTAGTAAACTGCCTACATTAAGAGTCTCAAGCCAATTAATTCCCATAAAAAAGGCAAATACTCTGAAAATTTGACCAAAAATATATTCTAAAGATAAATTACTAAAAACTCCATTAGTAGAAGATTTTATAGAATTATTAAGATGAACCCAATCACCAATTACAGACAATAACCCATCAATCATATGCACAATTGAAATTACTGCAATTAGACTTGCAATCATTGTTGCACCTACTTTAAGTGCAGTTACCGCACCTTGGAAAACGCTATCTAATAAATTAGCACTAAAATGAGTACTAACTGATACTTTTTCAGTAGAAACATTTTCAAAATTAGTTTCTGGAAATAAAACTTTAGCAAAAATAATTGCTGAAGCTGCATTCATAAATGTCGCAGTTACTAGATAATTAGCAAATAAAATAGTTTGTTGATGATCACCTCCACTTAAAAAGCTTAAATAGATCCCTAAAGTAGAACCAGATAAATTAGCAAGACCCGCAACAAATGCACAAGCAAGTTCAGAGCGTGTCATATTTTTAACATATGGACCAATAACCAAAGGACCTTCTGCTTGGCCTAAAAAAATATCTGCAATTACAATTAAACTTTCAATTCCAGATAATTTCACTGTTTTACGCAATAAAAAGGCTAAAAGTGCAATAATTCGTTGAATAATACCAAAAAAGTATAAGATCGCCACTAAGCTACCAAAAAATATTAATGTTGGAATCACTACCAAAAGAAAAACAAAACCAAATTTTTGTGAATCAACAAAATCATCTGAATTCGCTTATTTTTGTTTTATAAAAACAATGCATGTTATTTAACTCTATTCCATACCTATTTTTTTTTCCAATGAATCAAAAGGAACTTTTTGCAAACCTTGAATCGAACTTAATACTAAAAAAAACATCATAACTTTAACCTAAAACCAATTTCCCGTCTTCAATTTTTAACTGATGAGT
>CALFYC010000142.1 GCA_937952895.1 uncultured Neisseriaceae bacterium | reverse complement strand
ATCAATCCATCATTGTATAGCTGGTCTGGATGAAAGTTAGATGATGTTATGATATATATTTGTTCTTTAAATAGACTTAAAAATAAATTTTTTAATATCATTGCGGTTGCAATATCACTTACATGCATTTCATCTAAAAAAATAATTTTGTACTGCTTTTTCAATTTTTGTGCAATTATCTTTAATGGATTATCTTTTTGAACTAAATTGGCTAAATCATGATGAATATCTGACATAAATTGATGAAAATGTAATCTAAGCTTATCTTTTGTTGGAAATAGTTCAAACATTTGATTCATAATCATGGTTTTGCCACTACCAACATCTCCATATATATAAAACCCTAGTTGCTTTGGTTTGTTAAAAAAATGTGATAAAAAATTTTGTGCGGCAAATTTTGTGATAAATTGATCTAACTGTTGTAAAATAGCTAGTTGTATTGTATCAAGCTCTAAAATATGATTTTTAATTTGTTCTTGGTACCAGTTTTCTAAATATTTCATTTTTATCCCGTTATCTAATGAGGTAATTATTTTAACTAACAAGTGAATGTTATGCAAAGTTTCTGTAGGTAAAACATAATGATTTCTGATCCTAGGCAATATACAATTGACTATCCACAATCAAATACTATTATCCAAAAGGCTATACAAGTACTGTCGGGTAATATTTCACATCAAGAGTTAGAGCAAATCATTACTGATGGGTTAAAGAGGAATAATGATGCATTAATTAATGTGGCAATAAATTTATCACCCAATTATGAAATATGTAAAACTATTTGGCAGGCTTTAAATAATTCAATTAATCCAAATGGAATAGATGGGCTTGCGAATATATTTGCTGTGCCAGTAATTTTAGTTGCGGGGAGTAAGACCCAAACTCAATTAGCGAAAGAGCTTAATGTTGAAAAACTAAATCATTTTTTTACTACCACAAAAATTTTTAAAGATGGTTTTGATTGTTTTATTTCTGGAAAACTTTTAGAGCCTCAATTAATTGCGAAATTAAAGCCCTCACAATTATATTATTGGAGTTATAACTTACAAAAATCTAAACTTTGGCTACCAATTGAAATGATACCAAATAATATCCAAGTATTAAATGAGGGGGTATTTTTAAGGTTCTTAGTTGGGGTTACGGTTAAAACAGAAGGTGATATTGGATTAGATCTTAATGCTTTTAAAAGTAATTCAATGCAATTAATGCAGCAAATACTGAATGAATTAAAAGTAGATGGGGTAACCTTGTTTCCTATTCCAATCGAGCCTGTTGCATTATCTGAGGCTTTTATTATTGGAAATCAGTATCGACAGGAAATTGCAATTCAAGTAGCATTTAGCAATATAGTACGTAAAATTAGACAAAAGGGGCAAACCCCATTTGCTATTCTTGGAACTCAAAATGAAGCTATTAAAATTAAAATCATGAGTAAGGAATCTGCAGATTTTATTGAAGAGTCATTATGGCATTTAAATAAGTTTGATGATTTTACTGAACAGGTTAATAAAATTACTAATTTACTTAAAGATATAGATTTAAAGTGGGAATATGAGCCAAAATTTAATTGATGATATAAATGAGATACTGCCACAAACGCAATGTACCAGATGTGGATATCCATCTTGTCGTGATTATGCCGAAGCAATTGCCAAAGATCATGCTGAAATTAATCAGTGTCCACCTGGAGGCAATGAAGGAATTATAAAGCTTTCTCATTTATTAAATAAACAAATAATTCCATTAAATCCTAAGAATGGGGTGATCACCCCACGAAATGTAGCAGTTATTGATGAAGATATTTGTATTGGGTGCACGTTATGTATTAAAGCGTGTCCAGTAGATGCAATTATTGGGAGTCATAAAATGATGCATACCGTGATTGAAGATGATTGTACTGGTTGTGATTTATGTGTTCCTGTTTGTCCTGTTGACTGTATTATCATGGTGCAAGATCAAAACCAAGACTGGTCTAAGACTAGGCAAAATTTAGCAAAAGATCATTTTGAGCGTAGAAATAAACGTCGTAGACGTGATATTGAAGAACGTGAGGCGCGATTGTCACAAATAAAACAAACATCTAGTTCAATAAATATGGATACTTTAGAAAAAATTATGGCAAAAGCTAGAGGTGATAAAAATTAATTTTTTAAATCAACTTCGCAAACTTAATAAATTATCATTTTTGCCTAGTGATAAATTATTAACTTTATTAATTATTTTTGCAATTATTGTTAATAGCTATGGTCTATTTTCAAATATTTTAGCAAGTAATGATTCAAATTTTTATAGCATTGTTGCTAAACATATTATCTTATCGGGAGATTGGGTTAATTTAACATTTGCTGGGGTGGACTGGTTAGATAAACCGCACTTACCATTTTGGTTAACTGCGCTATCGTATAAATTTTTTGGAATTAATCCCTTTGCATATATTCTACCAGGTTTCATATTTCATATTTTAGGGGCGGTTTTTACTTATTTATTAGGGCGTTATTTGTATGATAATAAGATTGGATTAATTGCCTGCTTATTTTATGTTTCAGCAGTTCATTTGATGATCTCAAGTATAGATGTTAGGGCTGAAGCTTATCTGCTTGGAGAAATTACACCAGCTAGCTATTTTTGGCTTTTATATCACGATAAATCTAAATTCAGATGGTTAGTTTTGGGTGCAATATTTTCTGCTTTAGCAATAATGACTAAAGGTGTTTTTGTTTTAATTACAATTACTAGTGGGGTAATAGCCATTTTGTTTTATCAGAAAAAATTACGTGCTTTATTTTCATTAAAATGGTTAACAGCTTTTCTTTTAACCTTTCTTTTAATTTCGCCAGAACTTATTTGTTTATATTTACAATTTGATCTTCATCCAGAAAAAGTAATCTTTAACCATGATAATGTTTCAGGGATTAAATTTTTCTTTTGGGATAGTCAATTTGGAAGGTTCTTTAATAATGGTCCCATTACTTCTGGTAGTAAAAATGCATCTTCTCATTATTTATTTTTTGTGCATACTTTTTTATGGTCATTTTTACCATGGACCATATTTTTTATTGCCGCATTAATTCGCTACATTAAGCTTAGGCCTTATAATGAAAGTAATTCTGTATTGATAGAGAATTATTCCCGAGATTATTTTTTATTAAGTTCATTTATTATAACTTTTATCTTGTTTAGTATTACGCGATTTCAGCTTGATTATTATATAAATATATTGATCCCGTATGCTTCAATTATCACTGCTAAATGGGTGTTTGATGCAATAACTTCAAAATCTAACCATTATTTATTATTCCATATTCAAAATACCATAGCCACGATAATTGTGGTTACTGTCTTGATTTTTAGTTTTTTGGTTTTAAGCGGTGCTGAATTTGTTACTATAGTTTTAGTATGTGTACTTACTATATCAGCTTTTATAGTTTTGATTAATAATCGTAATGCAATAAAAGCTATAATTTATCCGCTATTAAGTATTTTAGTTGCATTTATATTTGTAACCTTAGTTAATAATAGCATTTATATAAGATATGATGCAGGATATCAAATTGCATCTTATTTGGCAAAAAAACCTTTTGAAACAGTTATTGATTATAATGTTAATCTATTAAGCTTAGAGTTTAATTATGATAAATTCTATGAGCGTAAACAAACGATTCCTCAGTTGGAAAGTGTTGATATGCCATATTATTTGGTAATAAAAGATTCGGATTGGGATCAAATTGCAAGTAAATTTCCAAATGCTAGGTTATTAAATAAGTTTATATGGATTCCTCAAGAAAAATTTATTTCAACCTTATTGAATGTGAAAAAGCGTGATGCAGCAACGATTACTTTACTTCTTTTAGAAGTTAAGCCAATTCCACTATTTGCCACAAATTTTATAGGGTACTAGTTAATGGTTAGAAAAGGTATAGAGCAGACTATTCTTGAACAATTAAAAAATTGCCAATTTAAGTTATTTTGCGATACTTGTTTTGCTGATGATTTTCATTGGATAATAAGAGGTTCAAGCATTTTATCTGGTGAATATTATGGCAAGGAAGAATTTTTTAATAAAGTAATTAATCGAATTAATAGTAAAGTATTACCTGGATGGACAATGAATATTCGCGATAGTTATTTATTAGATAATACTTTCATTGTTGAAATGGTAGGATCAGCAAATACAATAAATGGCAAACATTATAATAATGAATATTGTTGGATTATGAAATTTAATGAAAATTCAAAAATAAAATGTTTAATTGCTTATTATGACTCATTATTAGTTAATCAAACATTACTGGATCATTAATTTATAAGAGTTTTAAATGCAAAATGAAATAGTAATTTCCTCAAATAAAGCTAAATTAGATTTACACATGATTCATAAATTTTTATCTTAAGAGTCATATTGGGCTAAAGGGGTAAGTTATGAAGCTGTTATTAAATCAGTAGATAATTCAACTTGTTATGGATTATATTTAGATGGTAAACAAATTGGTTTTGCTAGGTATATTACTGATTTTGTTACTTTTGCCTATTTAGTAGATGTTTTTGTTCTTGATCAATATAGAAATATGGGGCATGCAAAAAAATTAATTGATCATATAATTTCTGACCCAACCATTAAGAATATTAAAAAATTCCTCTTAATTACAACTAATGCGCATGGTTTATATGAGCAGTTTGGATTTAAGCCACTTAGTTTCCCCGAAAGGTTATGATGAAAGTAAACCAGTCTTAATTATTTTTTATTCCACTATAATGCAGTAATGTATTTATATCCGGCTCTCTTCCCATAAAATTTCTAAAATTATCAGCCATTTTATATAAACCGCCTTGAGATAAAATTTTGTTATGAAACTCTTGTCCTAATTCTTGATATTTATCTTTTGATATTTCATCAAATTTACTATATACCTCTGCAGCTAAAACTTCTGCCCATTTATAGCTATAGTAACCAGCTGCATATGAGCCTGCAAATATATGTGAAAAAGTATTTGCAAAACGGTTAAAGGTTGGTGGCTTTACCACAGCAATTTGATTTCTTACATTATCTAAAATGGTTTGATAATTTTCTTTAGGATTTAAATGCAGCATGATATCAAAGATTGAAAATTCTAATTGCCTTAGCATATATAAACCAGATTGAAAATAACGTGCTTTATTAACTTTTTGATATAGTTCGTATGGCAGTTTTTCTCCAGTTTTTACATGTTTAGTGATTAAGCTTAAAATTTCATAATCCCAAGTAAAATATTCCATAAATTGTGATGGTAGCTCTACTGCATCCCATTCTACTCCATTTATTCCTGAAATTGGATAGAGAGATATTTTAGTTAATAAATGATGTAGGGCATGCCCCATTTCATGGAATAATGTTTGTGTATCATCAAAAGTAAGTAAACTTGGTAAATTGGGAATATCTGGTGCAAAATTACACATAATATATGCCATTGGTAGATATTCTTTAGCTGTGGTTATATATTTATCTTGAGCTGAATTCATCCAGGCTCCAGGTTGTTTTGAATCTCTGGTAAATAGATCTAAATAAAGATAACCAATAATCTTTTCATGTTTTAATACTGAATACACTGTAACTGATCCATGCCAAACAGGTATTTGTGGAGATAATTTAAATTCAATACCATATAGTTTATTAATCAAATTAAATAATCCTTCTAAAACAATAGGTAGTTGAAAATATTGTTTTAATTCTTCATTCGAATAACTATATTTTGCTTGTTGTAATTTTTCACTAACATAGGCAACATCCCAAGCTTCTAGTTGGCTAATATTTAAATTATTTTTAGCAAAATTATCTAACTCTATAATATCGTTTTGTGCTTGATTATGTGATTTATGGCTAAGTTTAAATAAAAAATCTAAGATTTGTTCAGAATTTTCTGCCATTTTAGAATATGTAGATAAGTCAACATAGTTTTTAAATCCTAGTAAATTTGCTTTTTGATTACGTAAATTAATAATTTGATTGATAATTGATGTGTTGTCATATTCTTTATTATTAAATTCGCTGGATCTGGTTGTGTAATTATAATAAAGCTCTTGCCTGAGTTCTCGATTATCACAATATTGCATTATTGGAGTATAAATTGGTTGATGTAGAGTTACCTTATATAAATTGGATTTTTCAGCTGTTTCTGCCATCTTTTTACAGATATTAAGAATATTTTCTGGAATTCCGGATAATTCTTCTAAAGTTACGTACTTTGCATATTCATTTGTTGCATCAATAACATTTTGTTCAAATTTACTTTCAAGTTGAACTAATTTAAGCTGAATTTCTTTAAAAATATTTTTTTTATCTTCTGAGAGAGTAATTCCACTTAATTTATAATGATGTAGTTCATTATCTAAAATTTTTTCTTCTTCTAGAGTAAGTTTTGCTAAATGGTTTTCTTTTATTGATTTAAAAAAATCGTATAATTTTTGATTATAGCCAAGGTTAGTATAAAATTCAGTAATTATAGGTTGCAGTTTTTCTTCTAATTTACGAATTTCTTCAGAATTATCTACCGCAAGTAGATGATGAGCAAGAGACCATAATTGATTTAATTTGTATAATTTTGGATATAAAAATTCAAGGATGATTTGCATATTAGCATTAGATAATTGTTCAAGGCTATTAAGAGACTCTTTGGTATCACGAAGTATTTGATTAATTTCTAAATCCAGCTCATCTAAAGTAAATTTGCAAAAAGGAATAAATTCAAAATTATTTAAGAGATTTTTTTTCAATTGGTTCTCCGGTTATTTGATCTTAATAAGCAGAGTTAATTATATCACAAATTAGAAAATTTATCAGATGTGCATATTGACATTTGTATGGTATTAAAACTACAATAACTCTTAATAATTTTTAGGAGATTATTTTGAAAAATAAAAATTGTGGAAGTAAGGTATCTTATTTATTTGTTTTTCTGGGTATTGTGGTTTTTGTTGCTATGGGGCTTAATGTTATTCCAATAAGCTCAAATATTATGATCTTTATAGGAATTGTATGTTTCATTATTTCTGGATTTATTCGTAAAGTTTGTGATAATAATTCAGATGATAATAACAAATGATCTAACTGACAGAGTGTTTTTCTTGATATGATAGAGTTTTTACCCCTTTAAATTAATTAATTTTTATAATTCAAATATACATGAATACACAAAGTCAATTTAAAAATAATTCTGATAAAGATAGTAAAATGTATTATAATAACGAACTTAATGATTTTGCAATAGGAATAAATTATAATGAAACGTACATATCAACCTTCGGTAGTAAAGCGTAAGCGCACTCATGGTTTTTTAACTCGAATGAAAACTAAAGCAGGACGTGCAATAATTAATGCAAGACGTGCTGTTGGTAGGAAAAGATTGTCAGTTTAACCTTATTAATTGGTGCTAGTTTGCTTAACTATACTAAAGACCATAGATTAAAAAATGCGGATGAATTTTCATCCGTTTTTATTTTTCGTAAAGTAAAAATTTCTAATCATTTTAAGATACATTATAAACCCAATAGTCTAGATTATTCTAGATTGGGAATTATTGTAAGTAAAAAAATTCATAAAAGAGCCAATCGGCGAAATTATATGAAAAGAACTATACGAGAGATATTTCGGCTTACCCAAAATAATTGGCATGGAACGGATTTAATTGTTCGTGTGAATAAGGCTTATTCTTTCAATGATTTTGCTTCAGTTAAGGCTGAATTTCTCTCAATCACTGGGATATTAGTTAAATAAATGACAATATTTAAAAAAATAATTATATTTTTTATTCGAATTTATCAATGTTGTATCAGTCCTTATTTGCCAAGAAATTGTAGATATACACCAACTTGTTCAAAGTATGCAATAGATGCAATTAATAGGTATGGTATAATCCGTGGCTTAATATTGGCGATAAGACGTATATCACGCTGTCATCCATTTGGAGGAAGCGGGCACGACCCAGTGTTGTGAATAAGGCAGAGTTTTGTAAGGAAAATTTATGGATGCGCGTAGAGTAATTATATTTATATTACTATCAGTTGGATTAATGTTTATTTGGGATAAATATATTGATCCACAGAAACCTCAAACAAATACAATAAATACTTCATCAAGTAATCAATCTGCGAATAACAATGTAGCAGCACCGACACAAATTAATAATGATAATGCAAATGTTTCCGCTAATGGACAATTAATTACTGTAACCACAGATTTATTACAAGTGCAAATTAGCACTGTTGGTGGTAATTTACAAAGCGTTAATCTGCTCTCTCAGGGAAGTCAAGATAATCCTAAACAGCCATATGCTTTAATTGCGAATGATGCTAGTCATACATTTATAGCACAGACGGGTCTTGTAGATAATAGTGGAATTACATTACCGACGCACAATTCTTTATTTGTGGCTGAAAAATATAATTATGTTCTAGACACAAGTCAAGACAGTATTAAAGTTGATTTGAAATCTGAAGAAAACAATGGTATTGTTGTTGTTAAAACTTATACATTTAAACGTAATAGTTATGTAGTTAATATAGGTTATCAGATTCTGAATAATTCTAATACTGATTTGACAGGAGTGTCAGCTTATTGGCGCTTACTGCGTGATGAAAATACACCAAGTGGTGATACTAAATTTGTACATACCTTCACAGGTGCTGCATACTATACTGAAGAAGCTAAATTTAATACTTTAAAATTAAGTAATTTAGTTAAAAATGATGTATCTTATCCTGAAGCGACAGATAATGGATGGGTTGGTTTTATTCAGCATTACTTTGCTGTATTATGGTTATTAAATCCTTATGGTACACCAAATGTTTGTGCAAATGGTGTAAATTGCCGACTTAATTTTAAAGGTGTAAATAATACTTTTGCATCAGCTGGCGTATTAACTGATTTACCAACGATCAAAGCTCATACTAATTTTGCAATTAATGTGCCATTATTTGCAGGTCCTGAAGAGTATAAGGTTTTAAGTAGTATTGCACCACATCTAGAGTTAACTAAAGATTATGGCTGGGTTTATATATTTGCAACCCCTTTATTCTGGCTTTTAGTAAAATTATACGCAATAGTTAAAAACTGGGGTTGGGCAATTATTTTACTTACTTTAGTTGTTAAATTGGTACTGTATCCATTAACTCGAGCAAGTTATATTTCTATGGCAAAAATGAAGGCTTTGGCACCAAAGATGGAGAAAATAAAAGAACAGTATGCCAATGATAGAGTTAAGATGCAGCAAGCCGTTATGCAGATGTATAAAAATGAAAAAGTTAACCCAATTGGTGGATGCTTACCAATGCTTTTACAGATTCCAGTTTTTATTGGATTATATTGGGCATTACTGTCATCTGTTGAATTAAGGCAGGCTTCATTTATGTGGATTCATGATTTAAGTCGTCCAGATCCATATTTTATTTTACCGGTAGTATTGGCTATAAGCATGTTTTTACAAACATTTTTAAATCCACCATCAGCTGATCCTGTTCAAGCCAAAATGATGCGTATAATGCCGGTTGCATTTAGTGTTATGTTCTTTTTCTTTCCAGCTGGATTAGTATTATATTGGTTAGTTAATAATGTATTGTCAATATCTCAGCAGTGGTATGTTAATAATCATGTAACATTAAAACGTAATAATAGACAACAGAAGAAATAATTTGGTTTGTGCGGCGCACATTTTATATTGAGGCTTGATTCTGATAGAATCTGCGATTAGAAAAAATTAATTAAACTAGGAGTTTAAACGTATGCGTGGTGGTTTCTATGTAAATAAAGTAGCAATCCTTGGTTCAGGGGTTATGGGCGCGCAAATTGCTGCTCATTTTGGTAATGCTGGAATTCCAGTTGTATTGTTTGATCTAAAATCAAATCAAGGCAAACCTAATGAATTAATTGAAAAATCAGTAGCAAATCTTAAGAAAATGAATCCAAAACCATTAGCTTGGGGTAAAAGTCTAGATTATATTACGATAGCTAACTATGATGATAATTTGGAATTATTAAAAGATTGCAATTTAGTTATTGAAGCAATTGCTGAGAGATTAGATTGGAAAGAGGCTCTATATAAAAAGATAGCGGACCATTTACCTAACGATGTAATTATTGCATCTAACACATCAGGTCTTAGCATTAATTTATTAGCGAGTAGTTTACCAGAAAAATTTCGTAATAATTTTTGTGGAATTCATTTTTTTAATCCACCTCGTTATATGCCACTCGTTGAAATTATTCCACATACAAATACTAATTCTGAAATTGTAGTTACATTGGAATCATTCTTGGTCACATCTATGGGGAAAAGTGTAATTGTAGCAAAAGATACGCCTAATTTCATTGCTAATCGATTAGGTGTGTTTTCAATGGTTGCAACGTGTATTCATACTGAAAATTTTGATTTGCCTCTTGAAGTGGTAGATAAATTAACTGGTAAGGATCTAGGTCGTGCAAAAAGTGCTACATTTAGAACTGCTGATGTTGTTGGTTTGGATACTTATGCACATGTTGTCAAAACTATGACAGATAATTGTAAAGATGGGTGGGAAGAGTGCTATAAAGTTCCATCTTGGATGCAAAAACTAATTGACAATGGTGCTTTAGGGCAGAAAACTAAAGCTGGTTGTTATAAAAAAGATAAAGATGGTATAAAAGTTGTCGATCTTAAAACTGGAGAATATCGTATAGCTGATAAAAAAGCTGATAAAGAGGTTTTAGATATTTTAAAAGGCCGTGATTGGGCAACTAAATTTGATGCATTGCATGCATCAAAAGCACCAGAAGCTCAATTTTTATGGGCTTGTTTTAGAGATGTGTTCCATTATGCTGCAGTATTATTAGGGCAAATTTCTGATTCATCTCGTGATATGGATTTAGCCATTCGTTGGGGATTTGGTTGGAAAGAGGGATTATTTGAAATTTGGCAACAAGCAGGTTGGACAAAAATTGCTAATTGGATTAATGAGGATATTAAAAGTGGTTTAACTTTATCTAAAGTTCCTTTACCGCAATGGGTTTTTGATTTAAATGATGGTGTTTATCAAAATAATAAACATTTTAATGCTAAAGAAAATACATTGGTCGAGCGAAAAGTTTTACCAGTTTATCAAAGACAATTATTCCCAGATTTAGTTATTAATGAAAAATCAGATACCCCAATTAATGTAATTTATGAAAATGATGGAGTTAGACTTTGGCACACAGGAGACAATATTGGAATTTTATCCTTTAAAAGTAAAATGTGTGCAATTGGAATGGATGTTTTAACTGGTATTGATGAGGCTATCAATGTCGCTGAAGATAAGTGTTCGGCAATTGTAATTTGGCAAGAAAAAGAAGTGTTTTCTGTTGGTGCAAACTTAGAAGAGTTTGGCTTTGCCATCATGATGAATGGCAAGGAGGCAGTTGACAAGATTATTGAAACTGGCCATAGAGTAGTTTCTAAAAAAATTCGTTATTGTAAAATTCCAGTAATTGCTGCGGTTAAAGGTTATGCTTTTGGTGGTGGTTGTGAAATTTTATTACACTGTGATGCTGTGGTTGCAGCTTTGGAATCATATATTGGTCTAGTTGAGGCTGGTGTTGGTTTATTACCAGGGTGGGGCGGATCTACTGAGATGGCTTATCGGGCTTCTCAATCAATTGAACCATGGAAAGATTTTGAACGTCGTTATAAAAATTTAGCAATGGCACAAGTTGCAACATCAGCACGTGAAGCCCAAGAGATGGGTTTTTTACGTGATTCTGATACTATTGTAATTAATACCCGAGAATTATTATATGTTGCTAAAGAACGTGCGCGTTTTTTGGCTGCATCCGGTTATCGACCGCCAGTTTCACCGAAATTTGAGGTTTTTGGCGAGCAAGGAGTTGCAACAGTTCGTGGACTGCTTGCAAATATGTTCGCTGGTGGTCAAATTTCAGAACATGATTTATTAATTGCTAAAAATATTGCAATTGTTATGTCTGGTGGTCTAATTGAGAAGAATTCTGTAGTAAATCAAGATTGGGTATTAAATATTGAAAAAGAATGTTTTAAAGAATTGGCCCTGACTCAAAAAACAGCAGATAGAATTCAATATATGCTTGAAAATGGAAAACCATTAAGAAATTAATAATAAAAATTAATGATAAGGAAATTATATGAATAAGCCAGTATATGTGGTTGCGGCACAAAGAACTGCCATTGGTAAAGCTAAAAAAGGTGGTTTTGCTAAAAAGCGCCCTGATGATTTGTTAGCTGAGGTAATTGCTAAAACAGTAGAAAAATCTGGAATAAATAAATCAGATATTGCAGATGTGGTTATCGGTTGTGCTTTTCCTGAAGCTGAGCAAGGTCTAAATGTTGCACGTAATGCAGCATTATTAGCGGGACTGCCAGATTCAGTTCCTGGTATTACAATTAACCGTTATTGTAGTTCTGGTTTAAATTCAGTTGCTTTTGCAGCAAACATGATTGCTAATGGCGATGTTGATGTGGTAATTGCTGGTGGTGTAGAAAATATGAGCATGATTCCAATGGGTGGAAATGATTGGAGTGTAAGTGCCAAAGTTTTTGAAAAAGACGAAAATGTAGCAATTGCATTTGGTATGGGTATTACTGCTGAGAATGTAGCTAATGATTGGAAAATTGGTCGTGAGGCACAAGATGCATTTTCATTAGAAAGTCATACACGAGCAATACATGCAATAACTAATGGTTATTTCAAAGAGGAAATTTTGCCAATTGAAGTTGTGCATAACCTTCCTGATCTAGCAACTGGTGGAATTAAACAGAAAAAGCAAATTGTGGATACTGATGAAGGTCCGCGTGCTGATACTACACTTGATGCATTAGCTAAACTAAAACCAGTTTTTGCGGCTAAAGGAAGTGTTACTGCTGGTAATAGTTCACAAATGTCTGATGGTGCCGCTGTGTTAGTCTTAGTTAGTGAAGAATACTTGAATAAGCACAAATTAAAACCTCTTGGTAAGTTTCTCGGGTTTGCTGTATGTGGAGTGCCGGCACGAATTATGGGGATTGGCCCAGTAAAAGCAATTCCCAAAGTTTTAGAACAGGTCGGCTTAAACTTAGAACAAATAGATTGGATTGAATTAAATGAAGCCTTTGCCGCTCAAAGTTTAGCTGTAATTGGTGATTTAAAACTTGATGTGGCAAAAGTAAATCCTTGTGGTGGAGCTATTTCATGTGGTCATCCATTAGGGGCAACTGGGGCTATTTTATCAACTAAAGTTTTACATGGGTTACGTAGAACCGGTAAGAAATATGGAATGGTTACTATGTGTATTGGCGCAGGAATGGGAGCTGCTGGAATTTTTGAAGCTATGTAGTAACAGCTTTATAACATGATTTTATAAGAGTGGTCTAATATACTATGCAAAAAGTTTGGCAAAAATCATATGATCCAAAAACACCATATGAAATTAATACCAATGATAAATCACTTGTTGATTTATTCGATGGGGTATGTACCAAATATTCGGATAAAAGAGCTGTAACTTGTCATGGTGAGAATTTAACTTTTGAACAAGTTGGACAATTAGTTAATAACTTATCAGAATCTTTAATTAAATTAGGTGTTAAACCTGGAGACCGGGTTGCGGTTATTATGCCTAATATAATTCAGTATCCAATTACAGTATTTTCAATTTTAAAAATTGGCGCTGTTGTCGTTAATATTAATCCCTTATACACTGAAAGTGAAATGTCTTATATTTTACAAAATTCAGGTGCTCAGGTAGCCTTTGTAATGGATGCAATGGCAAGAACACTTAATAAAATTCATGAAAGTGGAATTCTTAAGCAAATAATTGTTACAAGTCTCGCTGATCACTATTCATTTTTTAAACGTCATATCTTTAATTTTGCAATTAAGTATATTAAAAAAATAAATACTTCATATACATATAAGGCACATAGTTATCGAGATTTGTTAAATGGTGAATGTGATTCCCAAATATCTTTTCCGAAGGTTAAGAATACAGATATTGCTTTTATTCAATATACTGGAGCGACTACAGGGCATCCTAAAGGTGCAATACTTTACCATTCATGCATTGTGTCTAATTTATGTCAAATCCATGCTTGGGTTTTGAGTTTTATGGATAATATATCAGATCAGGTAGTCATTAATGCTTTACCTTTATATCATATATTTTCTCTAACAGCTAATTTATTTACCTTCTTTTTTGTTGGAGCTGAGAATGTTATGATTCCAAATCCAAGAGATATAAAAGATGTAGTTAGTATTTTAAATTCAACGCCATATACAGTATTTAGTGGCTTAGATACTTTGTATAATCATTTATTAAATGATGAAAGGTTTAGAAAAAGCGATTTTAGTAAATATAAATATAGTATCGCTGGCGGAATGCCTGCTCGTCAATCTGTTGCTGACTTGTGGTATAAGGTAACAGGAGTTCATTTTACAAATTGTTATGGTTTAACGGAAACTTCACCTGCAGTTACAATGAATAAAATTGGTGATATTTTTGATGGATCTGTAGGTTATCCAATTTCATCAACTGAAGTGCAAATTGTTGATGTGAATACACATATACCATTAGCTATTGGTGAGCATGGTCTTATTTGGGTTAGAGGTCCACAAGTAATGGGCGGATATTGGAATAATCCAGAACAAACTAAAAAAGCACTTAATGAGGATGGTTGGTTTAATACTGGTGATATTGGTTATTTAAATGAAAAAGGTCAACTCTATATTAGTAGTCGAGAGACGGAACTAATTATTGTGTCTGGATTTAATGTATATCCAGTTGAAGTTGAACTAGAACTAGATTTAATTCCTCAGATTAAAGAGTCTGCTGTGATTGGTAGGTCTGATGAAAATACAGGTGAATCTGTTAATGCTTTTGTGGTTTTACATACCAAGGGTAGTATAACTGAAATAGATATACGTAAAAAGTGTAAAGAAAAATTAGCCGGATATAAAGTTCCTAAAAATGTTTATATTGTAGATAGTTTACCAAAAACATTAGTGGGTAAAATTGATAAAGTTAATTTAGCTAAAAAATATTTTACAAATAAATAAATTTAGATTAAAATAACAAAAATTTGGATTACAAGCCGAGCGTTGATGATTATATAGATCGATTACAAAGTTGTAAACGCTAACTTTATTATTTTGTCGCTCAAAATAATAAAATATTTATGCCACCAAAATGGACACCATCATTAAAATAGAACTTACGTGGGCTTTGGAACTCTCAATGCACAATTAAATATGAAATATAAGAACGTATGTATGAATATAAACATCAAAATTTAGGCAAAAATCAGAAATAAGCATAAGAAATAGTAAGTAAAAAAATGCTAAAACAAATGTATAGAGATTTCCCAGGCTTATTTTTAAAATTTAAAAAAATTAAATTGGCAAAAGGGTTAAAGTGATATAAATTTACATTGCTGCAATTCTATTCTTATAAATTGAAAAAAATATTAATTTT